>NZ_JADNJJ010000038.1:0-18036 GCF_015554865.1 Collinsella sp. D33t1_170424_A12
GCTTCCGTCGCATGCAGCGCCTTACCGACGACCTCAATCGCGTCTCGCGCGAGAACCTGTCCGGCCTGTCCGTTATCCGCGCGTACAACGCCGAGGGCTACCAGGAGCGCCGATTCGGCCAGGTCAACGATACGCTCACCAACAACCAGCTGGTGGGCTACCGCACCATGGTGTTCCTCATGCCCACTATCCAGGCAACGATGAGCGGGCTGTCGCTGGCCATCTACTGGATCGGTGCGGCACTCATCGATTCCTCGGCCATGGCGGGCAAGATCGCGCTGTTTTCCGACATGATGGTGTTCTCCCAGTACGCCATCCAGGTCGTCATGGCCTTCATGATGCTCGTGATGATCTTCATGATCCTGCCGCGCGCCCAGGTGGCAGCCGGCCGCATCAACGAGGTCCTCGATACCGAGGCGTCGATCAGGGATGGAGCCCGCGAGCAGGGCGAGGCGGATCTTCGCGGCGAGATCGAGTTCCGCGACGTGACCTTCCGCTATCCGGATGCCGAGGGAAGCATGCTGCGCCATGTCTCGTTCAGCGCGCATCGCGGCGACACCGTCGCCTTTATCGGTGCGACCGGCTCGGGTAAGTCCACGGTCATCAACCTCATCCCGCGCTTCTACGACGCCACCTGGGGCCAGGTGCTGGTCGATGGCGTTGACGTGCGCGACTATTCCGTTCGCGCGCTGCGCAACAAGATCGGCTACGTCTCCCAGAAGGCAACGCTGTTCGGCGGCACGGTCAGCACCAACGTGGCGTACGGCGACAACGGCCGCGGCCCCGTGAGCGAGGCGGATGTCGCCGACGCCATCGACACCGCGCAGGCCGCGGAGTTCGTCAAGAAGATGGAGGGCGCCTACCATGCCCAGGTGGCTCAGGGCGGCGCGAACCTCTCCGGCGGCCAGCGCCAGCGCCTGTCGATCGCTCGCGCGATCGCGCGCAAACCCGAGATCTTGATCTTCGACGATAGCTTCTCCGCGCTCGATTACAAGACCGACCGCGTGCTGCGCGATGCCCTTGCCCGCGAATGCGCCGATACAACGCGCATCATCGTGGCCCAGCGTATCGGCACCATCCGCGATGCCGACCTGATCGTCGTGCTCGAGGACGGCCGTGTGGTGGGGCAGGGCACCCATGCCGAGCTGATGCGCGATTGCGAGACCTATCAGCAGATCGCCCTGTCCCAGCTGAGCGAAGAGGAGTTGATGTAGATGATGCACGGACATGCCTCTCACGGCGCACGCGGCCGCGATGGCGCGCCGCAGCGCGTCGACCATGCGACTTGGGGCAAGCTGCTGCGGTACTGCAGGCGCTACGTCCCCGCGGTCGCGGTGGCGCTCGTGTGCGCCATGGTCGGCACCGTCCTTACGCTGCTTGGCCCCAATATGCTCTCCGATATCACGGATGCGGTGCAAAACGGTATCGCGCCCGATACCGAGGCGCTCGAGCGGGTCGTCCAGACGGTGACGGAGAACATCGAGGCAAACGCCGGTGCCCGCGCGCGGCTGCAGGCCGGTGTCCCGGGCGAGGCGGCCGGGGATGCGGCCGGATCCGGCCTCGATGCAGGGGGCGCGGCAGCACCCTCGCTCGATGACCTGCCCGCCATGCCCGCGGAGGCGCGCACGGCGCTGCTCTCCGATGTCGAGGTGGATGGGGTCGTCATCACGGCGGCGGACCAGCAGAAGCTTCTCGATATCTTCGAGCATCTCGATATGAACGACACCGAGGCCGCCATGGCGGCTCTCGACGATCTTCCGGCATCGGTAAAGGGGCTCGTGGAGCCCGGTATCGACATGGGTTTCGTATGCCGGGTCGCGCTCACCCTGGTGAGCTTCTATGTGGCGAGCTACCTGCTCACCGTGCTGCAGGGCTGGATCATGACGACGGTCACGCAGCGCATCGGCCAGAGCATGCGCGCCGATATCTCGGCCAAGATCAACCGCCTGCCCATGTCCTACTTCAACACGGTGCCCAAGGGCGATATCCTCTCGCGCATCACCAACGACGTGGACATGCTCGGCCAGTCGCTCAACCAAAGCGTCGGCACGCTGCTGTCCGCGGTGGTTCTGTTCGCGGGCAGCCTGTTCATGATGGTCACCACCAACGGCTGGATGACCCTGGCCGCCGTGGGCGCGAGCTTGCTGGGCTTCGCGCTTATGATGGGCATCATGGGTCGCAGCCAGAAGTACTTCTTGCGCCAGCAGTCGGCCCTCGGCGCGCTGTCCGGCCATATCGAGGAGTCCTACACCGGCCACTCGGTCATCGCGGCGTACAACGCCGAGGACCGCGTCCGCGCCGAGTTCGACCGCATGAACGGCGAGCTGGTCGACGCGGGCTTCCGCGCCCAGTGCCTCTCGGGCCTCATGATGCCCATCATGATGTTCATCGGCAACTTCGGCTACGTGGCGGTATGCGTGGTGGGCGGCGCGCTGGCGCTGGACGGCCAGATCGGCTTCGGCGTGATCGTGGCGTTCATGCTCTACGTGCGCTACTTCACCCAGCCCCTGTCGCAGATCGCCCAGGGCGTGCAGGCGCTCCAGTCTGCCGGCGCGGCGGGCACGCGCGTCTTCGAGTTCCTGGAGGCTCCCGAGATGGCCGACGAGTCGGCGAAGCCGGCGTTGGCGGCCGGGTCCATGCGCGGCGAGGTCGAGTTCGACCATGTGCGCTTCACGTACCCCGGCTCCGATAAGCCGGTCATCAAGGATTTCTCGGCGCGCGCCCTGCCCGGCCAGAAGGTCGCCATCGTGGGTCCCACGGGTGCCGGTAAGACCACCATGGTCAACCTCCTCATGCGCTTCTTCGAGATCGATGGCGGACAGATTCGCATCGACGGCGTGCCGACCAGCGAGATGCGTCGCGAGGACGTCCACGCGTTGTTCTGCATGGTGTTGCAGGATACCTGGCTGTTCGAGGGCACGGTGCGCGAGAATCTCGTGTACTGCGACGAAGGCGTGACGGATGAGAAGATGCAGCGCGCATGCCGTTCCGTCGGCCTCGACCACTTCATCCGCTCGCTGCCCCAGGGTTACGACACGGTGCTGAACGACCAGGTCAACCTCTCCCAGGGTCAGAAGCAGCAGATGACCATCGCCCGCGCGATGATCGCCGACAAGCCCATGCTCATCCTCGACGAGGCGACCTCCAACGTCGATACGCGCACCGAGCTCAAGATTCAGCAGGCGATGGACGAGCTCATGAGCGGCCGCACGAGTTTCGTGATCGCGCACCGTCTCTCAACGATCAAGAATGCCGACCTCATCTTGGTGATGAAGGAAGGCGACATCATCGAGAGCGGCACGCATGAGGAGCTGCTGGCGGCAGGCGGGTTCTACGCGGACCTGTACAATTCCCAGTTCGCCGAGTAGCTCGCGCGAGCGCGACGAAGGGGTTTTAATCGACCGGCCCGGGCCTTTGGGAGCGCTCGAGCCGGTCTATTTGTGCAATTCTGTCGACTTTTCCCATCGATTTGCCAAATTCGCGAGTAGGCGCTCCTTGGGAGACCGGGAAAGCCCTGGTCATGGAATTGCGGCAACGATGGTGTACAAACGATATCTGAACTTTGATGTGTAAAGTCGGCGCTATTGCGCATGAACGGGCGTCGGTCTGCTGATCGGCGCCCGTTTCGCTACCTTTCACCCGTCCCGTCGACGCGGTCTGCGCGATTTCTACGAGCCGGTCCAGTGGCGTGCGGTGCTATTCGATGCCGGCGGTCCAACGGCTGACGGCAAGGTCCACGCGTCCATCGGGCAGGAATGCTACCCCCTCGGCTTCGAGCATCGCTCGCTGGGCCTCGGGTCCGCCGAAGGCGAAGCCGTCTGCCAGGCGTCCGTCGGCGAAGACGATGCGATGGCAGGGGATGGGCCCGGGATCCGGGTTGACATGGAGCGCGTAGCCCACGTAGCGTGCCCGCCGTGGGGCGCCGATGAGGGTGGCTATCTGTCCGTATGTCGCTACCGTACCGCGGGGGACCTGCTTGACCATGTCGTACACGGCGGCAAAGAAGCCGTCGCGGGCGCTATCGGTGGTGCGGGTTCGTGCCATGGAGCTCCCTTCGAATCGGCTGGGATGCATGTCGGTACGTCCCATCGTATCAACGCAGTGCAGGCCCGTCGCCATGAGCTGCGACGGGCCTGCACTGAGGTACACGTTGGAACCGCGCAGAGGGGAGGGACGCGATTCGCAAAACAAATTGGTCTTTATTAATTCGCCTGCGACCACTTTGTTCGTCTCTTACTATACGTAACAGTTAGCCAAAGGTAACTATGAATCTCGAGCACATAACGTCTCCACAAGTTACCCACGGCTTACTAATCGCAGCACGACGTAAGGGCCCTTGACACGCCGGTGGTGCCTGCACCCTGCTCATCGCTGGTACATCGCAGGCTCGAGATAGCGTTCGACCAGCTCTTCGAAGGCCCCTGCCATACCCGTGGTGTCGAGCACGACGTCGCAGTAGGGGCGGACGTCGTCGGTGACGTTCGCCACGCCTACGCCGAGCCCTGCCGTCGCGATCATCTCAAGGTCGTTGGCCGAGTCGCCAACGCCCACGCACTGTTCGAGCGGGATACCAAGGAGCGCGGACAGGCGCCGCAGCCCCTCGCCCTTGTCGATGCCGGCGGGCATGAACTCGAGATAGCGTCCGGAGGAATAGGTGGTCGCGAGCCCGAGCGCTGCGGCGCGTCCGCCCAGCTCGCTGCCAACGCGTTGGAGCGCAGGAAAATCGCCGTCCATGAATATGACCTTGACGAGCCGCTCATGCGAGAGGAACGCGAGCGTGTCGTGCTCCTTGGCATCGAAGAAGCTCACAAAGGACAGGCTCGAGAGATAGCGATGCTCGTCGGCGGGCGCATCGCACACGTAGACGGTCCCGGACTCGGCGTAAACATGCACGCACAGGTTGCGCTCGAGGCCCAGGCGATAGAGCTCGTTGGCGGTATCGAGGGAGATGCCGCATCGGGTGAGGGGCTCGTCGACGCCGTAGCGGTTGATGAAGCCGCCGTTGTAGGAGACCACATACAGGTCGCGCAGGAGATGCTCCGGCAGCTCGGCGAGGTTTTCCGCTATCGAGGCGTACGGGCGTCCCGAGGACGGGGCGAAGCGTATGCCCAGGTCGTGCATGCGTTCCAGCGCGCGTATATTCGCGGCGGGAATCCGGTGGTTCTCATCGAGAAACGTCTCGTCCATATCGCTTACCACGAGTTTGTACATCGTGCTCCTCTCGCTTGATAGAAGAAACGGGAGCCCGGCATGCGCGCTCCCGTCTAAATCCGTAGGGGCTGTCGGCGTCCGGTACCCGTAATCGGGGAAGGACGCCATGGGCGAGTATCCCAGCGGGCCTAGTAGACCATGCCCATCGCCTCGCGCACCTCGGCGAGCGTGGCCTCGGCCACCTCGTTGGCACGGCGGTTGCCCTCGCGCAGGACGTCCTTGACGTAGTCCATATCCTGGACGAGCTCCTCGCGGCGGGCGCGGATGGGGGCGAAGTACTCGTTCACGCTCTCGGTGACGTACTTCTTCAGCTGGCCGGAGCCGCCCATGCCGATCTCCTCGGCGATCTCGACCTCGGAGCGACCCGTGCAGATCGCGGCGGTGGAAAGCAGGCCGGACACGCCGGGACGCGCCTCGGGATCGAAGGTGATCATGCGCTCGCCATCGGTCTGGCTCTTCTTGATGCGCTTGGCGGTCTCCTCGGCGGTCATCGAGATGTTGATGGCGTTGCCGTAGGACTTGCTCATCTTGCGGCCGTCCAGTCCGGGCAGCAGCGGCGTGTCGGACAGCAGTGCGTCGACCTCGGGGAACACGTCGCCGTAGCGGTTGTTGAACTTGCGCGCGATGGTGCGGGTGAGCTCGATATGCGGCAGCTGGTCGCGGCCGACGGGAACAACGTTGCCCTTGCAGAAGAGGATGTCGCACGCCTGGTGGACGGGGTAGGTGAGCAGCAGGCCCGTGAGCTCGTGGCCGGAAGCCTCCATCTCGGCCTTGACGGTGGGGTTGCGCTGCAGCAGCGCCTCGGAGACGAGGGAGAGGAAGGGCAGCATGAGCTGGTTGCACGCGGGGACCGCGGAGTGCGTGTAGATCATGGTCTTATCGGGGTCCAGGCCGCAGGCAAGGTAGTCGATGACCATGTTGTAGACGTTGTCCTGGATGTTGTCCGTGCTGTCGCGGTCGGTGATGACCTGGTAGTCGGCGATGAGGACGTTGGTGTGCACGCCCAGCTCCTGCAGTTCGACGCGGCTCTTGAGGGTGCCGAAGTAGTGGCCCAGGTGCAGGCGGCCGGTGGGGCGGTCGCCGGTGAGCATGGTGTATTTCTCGGGGTGCAGGGGCAGGTCGGCGCGGATCTGGTTGCTGCGCTCCAGGCTGACTTCGTAGCTGAGCTCGTTGGGCATGATGACTCCTTTGGTCGCAGGGATGTTCGATTCGTTGAGAGGTGGGACCGTATGCTAGTTGCGAGGTTGCTTACGGTTCCTGATGTCGAGCTTCGAGCGGATTTTCTCGTGCTGCTCGCGTTCCGCCTCGACCTCGTCGGCGAAGCCCGGGTCTTCGGGGGTGACGATCTCGTCCTGTTGCGTCTTGGGGTTGTAGTGGTGGCGCAGGACGGGCTCGAACAGATGGAGCCGCATGGCGAAGCCGGCTGACAGCGCGAGCAGCGCGATGAAGATCACGATGCGCCACTGGACCTCGACCTGGTTGATCGCTGCGGCGCCCAGGTTGAGCAAGATGCACCAGAGGTAGATGAGGATGACTGCCTGGCGCTGGTCGTAGCCCTCTTCGATGAGGCGATGGTGGATGTGGCCCTTGTCCGCCTGGCCGATGCTGACGTGCGCGCGCATGCGGCGGATGATGGCCGAGAACGTATCGATGATGGGGACGCCGGCCACCAGCAGCGGGATGATGAGCGTGGTGAGGGCGGCCGTGCGCGTAACGTTGAGCAGGGAGATGGACCCCAGGGCGAAACCGAGCAGCAGCGAGCCCGAGTCGCCCATGAAGATGCTGGCGGGATGGAAGTTATAGCGCAAGAAGCCAAGGCAGGCGCCAACGAGGGCGATGGATAGCGCGGCGGCATCCGCGCGGCCGCCCAGGATGGCGAACGAGAACATCGAGCACGCCGCGATGGCGCTGATGCCGCATGCCAGCCCGTCGAGCCCGTCGATGAGGTTGATGATGTTGGTGTAAGCGACCAGGTACACGATGGTGATGGGGTAGGCGAGCAGGCCGAGCGATACCTCGCCGCCCGACGCGAACGGGTTGACCACCACGTTGATGAGCAGGCCGCTCGTCGCGGCGATCACGGCGGCGATGACCTGGCCCGCGAGCTTCGCTTTGGGCGTGAGCTGGAAGATATCGTCTGCGGCACCCGTGGCGAAGACGACGAGGAAGGCGAGGCCGAGCAACGGGTAGTTGATCTCCATGCTGGGATGCGGGATGAGCGCCGAGGGCCATCCCCAGTTGAGGGTGCCGAAT
Source organism: Collinsella sp. D33t1_170424_A12 (assembly GCF_015554865.1). Lineage (NCBI taxonomy): Bacteria > Bacillati > Actinomycetota > Coriobacteriia > Coriobacteriales > Coriobacteriaceae > Collinsella > Collinsella sp. D33t1_170424_A12. The sequence goes on from NZ_JADNJJ010000038.1 coordinate 7,465, forward strand.
ATCTGCAGCGCGCATGCCACGAAGAGTCCGGCGAAGATGGCCAGGCCCCCTAGACGCGGAGTGGGCTTCGTGTTGATGCGGCGCTTGGACGGATAGTCAACGGCGCCCAGGCGCACGGCGATCTTCTTGGCAAGCGGCGTGAGGGCCAGCGTTGTCATGAGCGCGGCGGCTGCCAGGCATATGTAGGGAAGGGCAAGCGTCACGGAAGATCCCACTATCAGTAGAAAAGCCAATAATGGACCTATGATACCGAAGTTGGGCAGCGTGCGCTCCGCGCTTCCTATAATCACGGTCATAGCAGAATAGCTCTGGTCGGGTGCGCGTTCGCGGCACGGTCGCCGCTGGCGCGGGCGCACGATGGACGCCTTCGTATTAAATTCGGCATTTCCCATTGACACGCGCCGGGCGATGAATACAATTAAATTCTGTCCTGGGGACGTAGCTCAGCTGGGAGAGCGCTGCCGTCGCATGGCAGAGGCCGAGGGTTCGATTCCCTTCGTCTCCACCACAGGATCGTTCAAGGGTCGCCTTCGGGCGGCCCTTTTTGTTTGGCATCCCGCCCCGGCGCACGGATCCAGATGCCGTCCCCATGTATCTCCGTGTGAAGGCGATGCGCGGATGGTTGCCCCTGCCGCGGGCGGCGGTCGCATGCGCGCATGCGGGCGGCTTGGCGGATATTCGGTTGCGAAAGCGTTGCGCGCCGCGAGGACCGGTGCGTCGCGGCATGAAAAAACCGTCCCCCACGTTGCGAAATGAACCCACCTACTACCAGGTGGGTGCCCTCATCGTCCTTTCCAGCGTCCTTAACAACGAAGGATACCTGTAGCAGAAACGACTGTGTGGGCTCCCTAGAAAAACGCGACGGTTCACCCAGTTGCTCCGCGGGGGGCGGAATACCTTTATCTTAGAGCGCGCCGTTCGCAATACCAGTCTTGACTTGAAAAAATCAGTGCAGGATGATTAGCGGTACACGCGCGAATCGACGTCGCGAGATCCCCTTTCTAACCAATATCCAACAGGCGATTCCTGGTTGTTTTGATGTGCTGCCTTTCCGGTGGCACAAAATATATGAACTCTGTTCATTCTCAGTGAACGTTGTTCATAAGTTGGGTATAGTGCCTCTAACCTGTTGTTCCACCATTGGAGGCATCATGAAAAAATTTGCGAACCTCTCCATCGTCTATGCCGTCCTCGCGTTGGCGGGCGGTGTGTTCTATCGCGAATTCACCAAGTTCAACGGTTTCGAGGGCGCCACGTCGCTGGGATTCGTCCACCCGCACTACCTCGTGCTGGGTGCTTTGTTCTTCGTGGTGCTTATGATGTTGGAGAAGAATTTCCAGGTATCGCGGAAGCTCGGCCGCCTGTTGGTGCCGTATCAGATCGGACTCAACCTCAGCGTCGCGATGATGCTTGTCCGCGGTGTGACGCAGGTTCTGGCCGTGCAGCTCTCCTCGGGCGCCGATGCCGCCATCTCCGGCATCGCCGGCCTGGGCCACATCATCTTGGGCGTCAGCCTGGTCATGGTGCTCTTCAAGGTTCGCGATGCCGCCTGCGCCGGCGAGTCGAACTAGGTTTGATGTCCCGTGCCCGCGTGCGTGCGCGGTCGCGGTCGGCGCTACAATAGGAACGATGCACGTTGGCGCGCGTTCGGCTTCGAGGCCGGTCGCGCGCCTCTACTATGGAAAGGGGCCCTGCATGCCCGCGCCCGATCTTCTCCAGCCCTCTGCCCTCGAGCGCTGCGCGCTCTGTCCGCGCCGCTGCGGTACCGCCCGCGCCCAGGGTGCCCGCGGAATCTGCGGTGCCGGTGCGGAGCTCAAGATCGCCCGGGCGGCCTTGCATATGTGGGAGGAGCCGCCTATCTCCGGGGAGGCTGGTTCCGGCACCATCTTCTTTAGCGGATGCCCGCTCAAGTGCGTCTATTGCCAGAACCACGAGATCTCGACGGGGAACTTCGGCCTTGAGGTCTCCGAGGATCGTCTGGTCCAGATCATGCTCGAGCTCCAAGAGCAGGGGGCCAACAACATCAACCTGGTAACGGCGACGCATTTCGCCTACCTGGTGCCCGGTGCCGTGGCCCGCGCCCGCCAACGGGGCATGGCGCTGCCCATCGTCTACAACACCAGCGGCTACGAGCGCGTGGAGGCCGTGCACGCCTTGGCCGATACGGTGGATGTCTGGCTCACCGATTTCAAATACGCCGACGCCGCCCTGGCGCGACGGTTGTCGCACGTGGCCGATTACCCGCTTGTCGCCCAGCGAGCACTGGAAGCCATGGCGAAGCAGGTGGCCGATCGCGGCGGCGAGCTCTGGGATGCGGACGGGGCCCTGATGAAGCGCGGCATCATCGTGCGCCATCTGGTGCTTCCCGGCCATGCGGACGATTCGTGCGCCGTGCTCGACCTGATCTGGAAGACGGTCGGCGACGTGCCCATCTCGGTGATGAACCAGTACACGCCCAACGAGCGCGTTCGGGCGGCAGGCGGCGAGCTGGCGCGCGCCGTGACCGAGGAGGAATACGAGCTCGTCCTCGATCACGCGGACGAGCTCGGTTTCACCACTATGTTCTGGCAAGAAGGGGGAGCGGTCGACGAGAGCTTCACGCCCCCGTTCGATACCACGGGCGTGTTGCGCTCTGCCGCCTGTTGCGGGGATGGCTCCGCACCGGGTGATTCGGCTCCCGTTGGCTAGCAACGAGGTCTATGGGCGCCGTCGCGTCGCCGGCGCGCGGCATCGTCGCGGCGGCGCTCGGCCCTCGGCGGCGGAACCGCTCGAAACGGGTATACTTTCTTCCAAGTTTTTCGCATGCACGGCGACGCACCATGTCGCTGCCCTACATAAGGAGGTCGGCATATGACCGATCAGCAGGATACGCCGCTCACCGCCGAAGAGCGCGCCGAGCTCGAGGAGCTCCGTGCCGAAAAGGCCCGCCGCGAGGCCGAGGAGCGCGCCCGCCGCGAGCGCGCCGAGCTCGAGCAGCTCCGTGCCGAACGTGCCGCCGCCGAGGCGCCGCAGCCGGCCCCGGGCCCTGCGCGTGCGCGTCGCGTTGCCGACGAGCCGCCCGCGGTCAATCCGGAGAACCTCACCTTCGGCCAGAAGATGGTCATGACCAAAGACGAGGTGGACGACGACGGCATCCCGCCCATGCCGCCCGCGCAGAAGATCATCATCGTGGTCGCCTTGGTGGCGCTGGTCGCCGGCATGTGGTGGCTCGTGCAGGGCAATCTGGGCTAGCAGCAGGTTATACGGCCGCCGGCGCTTCGGTGCCGGCGGCTTTTCTATATTGAAATGCTTCGGGAGCCGGCGGCACTCGTCCGCGCGGCCCCGTACACGACGGGAGGAGAAGAGATGGCGCTCACCGACACCGCGTACACCACGGACGTCGCCATGCTCACCGATCTATACGAGCTCACGATGGCGCAGGGCCTGTGGGAAAACGGCAAGCTCGATGAGGAGGGCTGCTTCACGGCCTTCTACCGCGATCATCCGTTTGGAAGCGCGTTCGCCGTTATGTGCGGCACCGCCGAGCTGCCCGAGCTCGTCGAGAACCTGCGCTTCACCGCAGAGGACATCGCGTATCTCGCCGGGCTCACGGCCCCGGGCGGCGGCGCGCTGTTCAACCCCGCGTTCCTCGAGTACCTACGGGATTTCCGCATGCATGTGGATATCGACGCGGTGCCCGAGGGCGAGCTGGTGTTCCCGCGCGAGCCCATGGTGCGCGTGACGGGCTCGGCGCTGGAGTGCCAGCTCGTCGAGACCGCGCTGCTCAACACCATCAACTTCCAGACGCTGGTGGCGACCAAGACCGCGCGCGTGGTGCAGGCGGCGAAGGGGCGCCCGGTTGCGGAGTTCGGCTTGCGTCGCGCCCAGGGTCCCGACGGCGGCCTGGCGGTGGCGCGCGCGAGCTACGTGGCGGGATGCGCCTCGACCTCCAACGTGCTGGCGGGCCGGCGCTACGGCATCCCGGTGTTCGGCACGCATGCCCATAGCTGGGTGATGAGCTTCGATTCCGAGCTCGAGGCGTTCCGCGCCTTCGCGCGGTCCATGCCCAACAACTGCACGCTGCTCATCGATACCTATGATGTGCGCGAGGGCGTGGAGAACGCCATCGTGGTCGCCAAGGAGATGGAGGCGCGCGGCGAGCGCCTGTCGGCCATCCGCATCGATTCGGGCGATCTGGCCAAGCTGTCGGGCTACGTCCGCTCGCGTTTCGACGAGGAGGGCCTGGGCTACGTCAAGATATCGGTCTCCAACGACCTGGACGAGTACACGATCCAGTCGCTGCTCGACCAGGGCGCGCCCATCGACTCGTTCGGCGTGGGCACCAAGCTCGCCACCTGCTACGACCAGCCCGCCCTGGGCGGCGTCTACAAGCTCACGGCGCGCCGTCGCGCCGGCGAGGCGGCGTGGACGCCCGTGGTCAAGCTCTCCGAGCAGCCGTATAAGCGCACCATCCCCGGTATCCAGCAGGTGCGCCGCTACGAGGACGGCTCGGGGACCCCGGTGTGCGACATGATCTACGACGAGGCGTACCTTGCAGGCGAGGGGGCTTCGCGCGGCTCGACGCTCGTCGCGGTCAACGACGCGGCGCTCGTAACCGATGTATCGGGCTATGCGTACCGCGAGCTGCTGCAGCCATGCGTGCGCGACGGCCGGGCCGTGGCCCCGCGCGAGGACCTGGCGCTCGCCCGCGACCGCTGCTCGAAGGCGCTGGCGAGCCTCGACCCCGCGTATAAGCGCTTTTTGTACCCGCAGTCGTACGTGGTCGGCATGGAGTCGGGCCTCGCGCTCGTCCGCGACGAGCTCGTGCGCGAGCGCATGGCCGAGGCGTCCGGTTCCCTGCCGTGGAAGACGACCAAGTTCTAGCATCGCTCCACTGCGTGTTCGCACGCTCTGCGCTATGATGGGCAGACGAATCAAACCCGGCGCGCCGCCGCATCTCCGCGGCGGCGCGCCCTCGTATTACGGAGGTGTCCCATGACGGCGCAGCGCAAGACCATGGTGGTCAAGATCGGTTCCTCCACGCTGGTGGGGGACGACCGCCGTATCCGCCGTGATTTCATCGCCGACCTGGCGCGGCAGGCGCGCGCCCTGCGCGATATGGGATGGAATCTCGTGGTAGTGAGCTCCGGTGCCATCGCGTGCGGCGCGCCCAAGCTCGGTTTCGCGTCGAGGCCGGCCGATATGCCGAGCCTCCAGGCCTGCGCATCGGTGGGGCAGTGCATCCTTTCGGCCGTCTACGACGAGGAGTTCCGCGCGCAGGAGCTGCTCACCTCGCTGGTCCTGCTCACGCGCCACGATACCGCGCGGCGCACGTCGTACCTTCATGCGCGCGACGCCCTCACGCGCCTGGTGGACCTGGGCGTGGTGCCCGTGGTCAACGAGAACGACACGACCACGGTCGACGAGATCAAGTTCGGCGATAACGATACGCTTGCGGCGTTGGTGAGCTGCCTGGTCTCGGCCGACCTGTGCGTCACGCTCTCCGATATCGACGGGCTGTACACGGCGAACCCCTCGCTCGATCCCACGGCGACGTTCATCCCCCGCGTGACCAAGATCGATGCGGCCATCATCGGCTCCGCGGGCGATTCCACCACGTCGGTGGGCACGGGCGGCATGATCACGAAGATCCGCGCGAGCCGCATCCTCATGACGGCGGGCATCGCGAGCGTTATCTGCAGCGGCGAGGAGTGCGACGCGCTGGTGCGCCTGGCGGCGGGCGAGTCGGTTGGCACGCTGTTCGCGCCGCCCGCCGATCGACTGGATATCGCCCCGCGCAAGCTCTGGATCGCGCTGGGCGATTCCGCCCACGGCAGCGTGGTGGTTGACGAAGGGGCCGCGCGCGCGGTGGTGGAGTGCGGAAGCTCCCTGCTTCCGGTTGGCATTCGCAGCGTGCAGGGCACGTTTGCTGCGGGCGACGTGCTCGACGTGCGCGACGCCGACGGTTTCGTGATCGCCCGCGGGCGCGCGGCCGCGGGGTCCGACGAGCTGGAGCTCGCGTGCGGCCGTCGTCAGGACGATATCGCGCGCAACCACCTGCTCGCCGCGCTGGCCGGTAAGCCCGCCATTCATCGCGACGAGCTGATCGTGTTCGCTTAAGGCCCGTCCGCCGCGATTCCCATGTGCGGGCTGCGCGGCGGCGTGCATAGAGATTCGGGGTCGATCGCGCGAGCTGGTCGAAGCGCCTGTGTTCTCGCGCGCGATTCGAGTACCATGTTGACAGTATTTTCTGCGAGAGGAGCCAGGGTATGGCGGATAACATCGCTGCATATGTAGAGACGCTCGCGAGCGCGGCTAAGGCTGCCTCCAAGGAGCTTGGCTTCGCATCGAACGAGGAGCGCCAGGCTGCTGTTCGGGCGATGGCGGCCGGTCTGCGCGAGCATGCCGACGCTATCATCCGCGCGAACGAGCAGGACATGACGGCGGCTGTCGAGGCGGGTACCGCCGACGGCCTGCTGGACCGCCTGCTGCTAACGCCGCTGCGGATCGAGGCTATGGCCGAGGGCCTGGACGCTCTGGCCGACCTGCCCGATCCGGTGGGCCGCGTGATCGAGCGCCGCACGATTGACTGCGGCCTCAAGCTGCAGAAGGTGAGCGTGCCGCTGGGCCTGGTTGCCATGGTGTACGAGGCTCGCCCCAATGTGACGGCGGACGCCGCGGGCATCTGCATCCGCACGGGCAACGCATGCGTGCTGCGCGGTGGCTCGCTGGCGCAGAACTCCTGCGTCGCCATCGCGCACGTGCTCGCCGACGCCGTCGAGGCCTGCGGGTTCTCGCGCGACTGCGTGAGCATCGTCGAGACGACCGACCGTGCGGCCGCCGACGTGCTGATGAGCCTGCGCGGCGTGGTCGACGTGCTCATCCCGCGCGGTGGCGCCGGGCTCATCCGCCACTGCGTCGAGAACGCGAAGGTCCCCGTCATCGAGACGGGCACTGGCAACTGCCATATCTACGTGCATGAATCCGCCGATTTCACCAAGGCGCGCGCCATCGTGATGAACGCCAAGACGCAGCGCGTGGGCGTGTGCAACGCCGCCGAGACGCTGCTGGTCGACGAGGCGATCGCCGACGAGTTCCTGCCCGAGATGCTGTCGGAGCTCGATGCCGCGGGCGTTCTGGTCCATGGCGACGAGCGCACGCGCGATTTGGCGGACATCGTCAACTTCGTCGATGCGACCGATGAGGACTGGGCTCGCGAGTACCTCGCCATGGAGCTCGCGGTGAAGTGCGTGAGCGGCGAGGACGAGGCGCTCGAGCACATCGCCCGCTACGGCACCGGGCATTCCGAGGCCATCGTGGCCAAGAACAAGGCCGCCATCGAGCGTTTCCTGCACGAGGTCGACGCCAGCTCGGTCTATGCCAACGCGAGCACCCGCTTCACCGATGGCGCCGAGTTCGGTCTGGGCGCCGAGATCGGCATCTCCACCCAGAAGCTCCACGCCCGCGGCCCCTTCGCCGCCGAGGCCCTTACCAGCTACAAGTACGTCATCCGCGGCACCGGCCAAGTCCGCCCCTAACCCCTCTCAGATTAGGGACAGGCACCAATCTGAGAGGTGGCGCGCTCTCTCAGATTAGGGACAGGCACTAATCTGAGAGGCCTATTGGGAGGTGCGGTTGCTTGAGCGTCGCGCGATTCGGCCGACGGCCTTGCGGATCGTCCATTCCCCGATGCCGGTGAGTCGCTGAACGTGGGCGATCGAAATGCCGCCGTCGCACAGGGCGCTAAGGACGCGGTCTCTCGTTTCCTTCGGCAGCTCCTTTATGCTCGTGGCTGTACATCCGAATGCGTTGAAGACGCTGCGCGCCACCTGCTCGCGCTCGTCGGCTTCGGCGTATTTTCGAAAGGCGGGGCGGTACGGTTCCGGATCCTCGTGCAATGAAATTGCTGTGAACCCCTGCACGCCTCCAAGCATGTCGAGCAGGCTGCCGATGTCGGCATACGTCGACGCGCCGGAAGCGTATTCCGAATAGCTGCACCAAGGGTAGCGGCCGGGGGAGACGCCCATGCCTCGGAGCGGATTATCATGAACGTAGCGCACCGCGGCAAGCAGCTGCTTGTCATCGCGGATGGGAACGCTTCGGTAACGCCCTTCGAACACGTGCCCCGTGTGGCCGGTCTCGTGGTTGAGGTACGCCGCATATGTCGTCGTCACCCGGTGAAGTGCTTCGCTTATATGGTCGTGGGGGTCGTCGATGACGAGATGTATGTGGTTGCTCATCAGGCACCACGCGATAAGCGAGATCTCGCGGCATGTAAAAGAAGACCGGACGGCATCCAACAACGCCGTCCGGTCCGTATCGGTCTCGAACAAGTTCTGCTTTCCGTTACCCCTCAGGGTCACGTGGTAATAGCCGGTTTCCGATCGTTGTCGCGGCGCTCGTGGCATTGCAGCTCCTGTTCCATGTCGCGTGTGGATGTGCGTTCCGAGTTCGTGCAACTCTGGACAGGCTTCCCACATTAGCACGTTATCGTGCGCGCGGGCGCGGCCGCCTTTTCATCCACAACCCCCGGTCCACCTCTCAGAAAAGTGCCTGTCCCTAATCTGAGGTTTTTGCTCGCTGGCGCCACCCTCGCCTCTCAGAAAAGTGCCTGTCCCTAATCTGAGTGATCTGGTGGGCAGGGTGGTTCAACCCCCCCTCTGAAATAGGAAAAATAGCATTTCAAGCGCCTTTTCCGTTCGCCGATGCCAGCGTGTCGTTCGGCGAACGGCACACGACGTCGCGCGTGGGGAACGACATGATGGCGGTACCGAACAATTTGCGCTCGCACGCGGGCGGACCCGATCGGGTCGATGGACCGGTGAACTGTCGCCCGGCTCATTTTTTTGTGCCGATTTTGGCCGTTATCGCGTGCGGCGCTTCATGAAAAAGGGGGAATGCGCAGTTTTGGATGTACTCGCTGGATGGAATGGCATGTAGGAAAGGAGTTTGCGAGATGAATAGGAAGCATACCGTTCTCGCGACGACGGCGGGGTTGGCGCTCGCCTTGACCCTGGGGGGATGCGCGGGCGGATCGGTTCCGGCCGTCACCTTCCAAAACGTAACCGAGGGCGTGGACGAGTCCGCACCCGACAACATCACGATGCTCGAGGCGCGTTCGTTCGAGGCGACGGTGCCCGTCTCGGGCAAGTCGGCCGACGACCTGGCGGCCCTTATCGACGCGGGCAAGGTCGAATGGACGCTGCAGCGCGAGGAGCTGCCGCGCGACACCGAGCAGTTCCCGTACCAGTACAAGGGCGGCGCGCTGTCCGAGTGGAAGACGGTCGCGACCGAGATCCAGCCTTCGACCGAGTTCTTCACCAACATCAAGAACGAGCCCACCGAGGTCGATGGCAAGACGGCGCTCAAGCTCACCTTCGATTCCGGCATGTTCTACGGCTATGACGGCTTCGATGGCCGCGAGGGCGACCTCATGAACGACTCGCTGCTGGACTACACCGGCACCTATGAGCTGTCGTGCACGATCGATGGCAAGGAAGCCGGTACGGCCGAGGTCGACTTCCGTCCCTATGACACCTTCCGCACGCAGGAGGAGGTCGACGCCGAACTTCCCGAGCTGGTGAAGCAGGCAAACGAGAACGGGCTGTTCGCAAAGGTCGAGAAGATCGGCGAGTCCGCCCAGGGCCGCGATATCAACGCGGTCTTCGTCGCGAAGTCCGAGGCCGACCTGGATACCTACCTCGAGATGACCGACAAGATGGAAGCCGCTCCCGAGGAGCTGCAGAAGCAGGTCGAGGCGGGCGAGCTCGAGTACAAGGTGCCCGTCGTATACAGCAACATCCATTCCGACGAGATCATCGGTACCGACAGCGTGATGGAGTTCCTGCGCCTGCTCGCCGCCAACAAACCGGTCGATTACCGTACCGTGGCGAGCCTGACCGATCACGGCAAGGCGACGCTTTCGAGCGAGATGGAGCAGGACGGCACCGTGTGGTCCGAGATCATCAAGGACCAGGCGACCGGCGTGGGCTATATCCAGGGCAACGGCGCCAAGAACCCCACGGACACCGAGGAGAACCCGCACCATACCGTCGATATGACCGACGATGAGTTCCAGAGCTACTACAACCTCGAGGATCGCACCTTCGACGTCGAGAAGGCGCTCGACGACATGTTCTTCATCCTGGTGCCCACCGAGAACCCCGATGGTCGCGCCATCACCATGCGCACCGGCGGCAACGGCTTCGACCTCAACCGCGATAACACCTACCAGACGCAGCCCGAGACCCAGGCCATGACCGCCATGATCGCCAAGTGGAACCCCATCTCCCTGCATGAGATCCACGGGTACTACACCCAGTACCAGGTCGAGCCCTGCTCGCCCACGCACGACCCCAACAACGAGTACGACCTGTTCATCGATACCGCCATGGGACAGGGCGAGGCGTTCGCCGCGGCCTCCATCTCCAACAACGAGACCATCAACGCCGTCCAGATCCCCCTGCGCGACTACCTGGCCCGTGATGAGGACGGCACCCTCAATTGGAGTCCGTTCGACGACATGTCCTCGAGCTACACCCCGCAGTACGCCATGCTCCACGGCGTGAACGCCTACACGGTCGAGCTGCCCTA
>NZ_JADNJJ010000039.1:0-12619 GCF_015554865.1 Collinsella sp. D33t1_170424_A12
TCCTCTCCCATCTCGACCAGGCGCTTCGCGCGCTCGATCACGAGCTCGGCCACGCGCGTGTGGTTGTCGGCGGGCATGTCGAACGTGGAAGCCACCACATCGCCCTTGATGGAGCGCTGCATATCGGTGACCTCTTCGGGGCGCTCGTCAACCAGCAGGCAGATCAGGTGCACCTCGGGATTGTTGGTAGCGATGGCCTGGCAGATCTTCTTCAAGATCGTGGTCTTGCCCGCCTTGGGCGGGGACACGATGAGGCCGCGCTGGCCCTTGCCGACCGGGGCCACGATATCGATCGCGCGGCCGGTGATGGAATCGCGGCCGTGCTCCATCTTCAGCGGCTCGTTGGGGTAGATCGGCGTAAGGTCGGCGAACTTGGGGCGGCGCTTCATCGTCTCGGGGTCGTTGCCGTTGACGCTGGCGATCTTGGCCACGCCGGGGAACTTGTCGTTCGCGCGCGACGGGCGCAGCGAGCAGCAGATGTAGTCGCCCGCACGCAGGCCCATGCCGCGGATCATGTTCGCGGGAACAAAGGCGTCGTCACGGCTGGGCATATAGCCGCGAGCGCGAATATAGCCGAAGCCGTCGTGCGTGATATCCAAGATGCCCTCGAGGTCGCGGAAGCCCTCGGCGCGCGCGGCGGCCGTATAGACCTCCTCGACGAGCTCGGCCTTCTTCATGCCGGCATAGTCGATCTCGAGCTCTTTGGCCTTCTCGCGCAGCTCGGCCACCTTGTAACCGGCGAGCTCCTCGCGCGAAAGCGTGGGCTCGGAGGGCGCATTGAAGCGGTTGTTGCGATTCTTGCGGTTGTTCTGCTGGCGGTTGGCACGCTTGTCGGCGCGATCGCCGGCGCCCTGCTTCTGCTCCGCGCGGTCCTCGCCGTGCGCGCGCTTGCGGTCGTTATGGGCGCGCTTGGCCTTGCCCTCCGAAGCGGCCTGCTCGTCGTTGCGCGCGGCCGGCTCGCCCTCGCGCTTCTCCTTGGAGGCGCGACGGCTCCTGCCGGGGCGCACATCGCGCTCGACCTTGCCTTCGCGCGCATCGGATGCCGCCTGCTGCTCGGCGGCAGCCATATCGCCCTCGCCTGCGGCCGCATCTCGCTGGGCGGCCTCGAGCGCGGCGCGCTGGGCGGCTTCGAGGGCCGCGGCGGCGGCGCGCTCCGCCTCTACGTACGCCTTGGGCTTCCTGCCGCGGCGATTCGGACGCAGGGCGGGGTCGACGAACGGGATCTCGATGGCGGGCGCGGGCGCGGGCACCTCGTCCGTGGACGCGGGCGCCGCCGGCTCCGCCGCAGACGGGGCGCCATCCGAAACGGGCGCATCCGCCGAAGCCGTACGAGCGGGCTTCTTGCGCGCAGCGGTGCGCCTCGCGGCGACCGGCTTCTCCTCCGTCGCGTCCGCATCGCCGGCCGATCCCGTGTCTGCGACGGGAGCCGGGGCATCCCCGCCGGCGAGCATCTCGACGGCGCGCTTCTCGATACGGCGCTGACGGCGCTCGACCGATGCCTGCGAGATCTGGGCGAGTGCGCGAGCCTGCAGCGTCTCGGCAGAGGGCTCGCTCTCCGCCGCCGCGGGTGCCGCCTTCTTCACACGCGGCTTGCGCGTGCGCTTGGGTGCCGGCTTCTCGGCAGCGGCCGCGTCCTCGCGCACAGGATCCGCTGCAGCATCATGCTGCTCGCGGGCATCCCCGGAAAGCTGCGAAGCCTCCGCTTCGACCTGGGGACGGGCATCCTTGGGCTTCCTGCCGCGCCGACGGGGCGCGGGCGCCTCCCCGCCATCCAGGGGCCCCTGGCCCTCCACCGAGTTCGCGGGGCGCGGGCGCATGGCGCCATCACCCATCTCGACGGGCGCCGGCATCTGCGCCGACATCGAAGCGACTTCGTCCCTATTCTCTTCAGTCACTATGCCTGCTCAACTTTCTTCCAGTCGGCCTCAAACAGTGCGATTCCCCGATCGGTCAGAGGATGCCTGAGGCACTTGCTCAGCGTTTTGAATGGCACGGTAGCAATGTCGACACCCAGCAACGCGGCCTTGGTCACATGCAGCGGCGTGCGAACCGATGCAGCGATGATCTCGACGCGGCTGTCCACGTTCTTCCCACTCCAGTCGTAGTTCCCCAAACAGGCCACAACGTCTGCAAGCTGGGCTATGCCGTCTTCCGCGATATCGTCGAAGCGGCCTATGAACGGGCTCACATACCGAGCGCCCGCATTGGCTGCGAGCAGCGCCTGCGTGGCGGAGAACACGAGCGTCATATTCACGCGAACGCCCTTGTCGGCCAACATGCGGCACGCCGCCAGGCCGGCCTCGCATATGGGAACCTTAACCACGATATTGGGAGCGAGCGAAGAGAACCTCAGGCCGTCTTCGACCATGCCCTCCACCGTAGACGCGGTGGTTTCCACCGATACCGGCAAACCTTCGCACAGATCGGCGATCTTGAGCATATGCGACTCGAAATCGGCGAGCTTGCCCCCGGTCTTCGCGTACAGCGACGGATTGGTGGTGACGCCCGCCAGGCAGCCCCAGCTCTTTGCTTCGGCGATTTCCGCCAAATCCGCTGTATCGATGAAGAACTTCATGATGGGACCTCCTATTTCCCCCGTTTACACGGATATGACAACAAGCGAAAACAAGGCGTTATTCAAATGCTCATCATTGGGATTTGAGGAATATGCGAGGGTGCATGTCCGTACCATGCATATCGTGAGTGTATCACAGCCGTTCTCGCACCTGCCTGAAAATTACCAAAACTGCAGTACGAGGGGCATGGGCCCATACGCTTCGGCTGTTTGCGCACGAAGGTGCCAAGGGTGTGGCGAAACCCGCCGCCCGCATGCCGCCAAGCCGGAAGAGACGGCGAGGCCGGAAATAAGAAAACCGCCCAAAAGCGCACGGCTTTTGGGCGGTTCGATGTACCACGCAACAGGTTGGCAGCGATTACTTCTCCTCGCGCTGCATCACGGCAGGCGCGGACACGCCGATGAGGCTCAGCACCAGATCGAGCACGGAGCGAACGGCGTCGCACGCAGCCAGGCGTGCACGGGAAAGCTCTTCGTCGACCGGACGGCCCTCGCTCGGAAGCACCTGGCAGGCCTGATAGAAGCTGTGGAAACCGGCAGCGAGCTCCTCGGCGAAGTGCGTCAGGCGGAACGGCGCGCGATCGCGAGCGCAGCTGGCGATAAGATCCTCGAGCTCGGAGATCTTACGGGACAGCGCGAGCTCGGTGGGATCGGTGAGCAGCGAGTAGTCCACGTTCTCGCCGATAGCCTTGGCGGCAACGGCCTCCATACCCATCTCGGCGGCCTCCTCGGGCGTGACGCCCGCAGCCTTGCGCAGGATGGAGCACACGCGCGCATGAGCATACTGCACGTAGTACACCGGGTTATCGGAGCTCTTCTCCTTAACGGCCTCGATATCGAAGTCGATGGCCTGGTTGGAGGAGCGAGAGATCAGCGTGTAGCGGGTGGCGTCGGCACCGACCTCGTCCACGAGCTCGCGGAAGGTGACCATGGTGCCCTTGCGCTTGGACATACGGATGGGCTTGCCGTTGCGCAGCAGGTTGACAAACTGGCCCAGCAGAACCTCGAACTTGCCGGGATAGCCCAGGGCGTCGCAGACGCAGCGGACGCGGTTGATGTAGCCGTGGTGGTCGCAGCCCCAAATGTCGATAACATGGTCGACGCGCTGGAACTTATCCCAGTGATAGGCAACGTCGGAAGCGAAGTAGGTGTACTCGCCGTTGGCCTTTACCAGGACGCGGTCCTTGTCGTCGCCCAGGTCGGTGGAACGGAACCACAGGGCACCGTCCTTGTTGTAGAGGTAGCCCATCTCGTCGAGCTTGGCGAAGGCGCGGTCGACCGCGGAGGTGCCGGCGTTCTCGCCCTCGGTGTCCTTGATGTAGACGGTGCGCTCGGAGAACCACTTATCGAAGTCGCAGCGAACCTCGTGGCAAAGCTCGCGCATGTTGTCGACCATCTTGGCGTAGCCGGCCTCGCGGAAATACAGCACGCGCTCCTCGTCGGAAACATGGGCCCACTTGTCGCCGTCGGCCTTATAGAAGGCAGCGGCCTCGTCGATGATATAGGTGCCGCCGTACGCGTTGCCGCCCAGGCCCTGGGTGAACGCATCCATGTAGGGATGAGAATCCAGGTGCTCGTCGGCCTCGTCCTGCACGTAGTTGTCGCGATCTTTGGCCAGGAAGTCGCGGGCGCCGTCGATATCGAGGCCTTCCTTCTCCATGATCTCGATGAGCTGCATGTAGCGATACGAGATGGAGTTACCGAAGACGTCCATCTGCGAGCCGTGGTCGTTGATGTAGAACTCGCGCTGGATATCGTAGCCGGCATGGCTCATCACGCGGCAGAGCGAATCGCCCAGAGCGGCCCAGCGGCCGTGGCCCACGTGCATGGGGCCCACGGGGTTGGCGGAAACGAACTCGACCTGGGTCTTGAGGCCCTGGCCGACGTTGGACTTGGCGAAATCCCTGCCCTGGGCACGCGCCTCGGCCAGAACGGCGTTGCTGGCGGCGGCGTTGAGGTAGAAGTTGATGAAGCCGGGGCCGGCGACCTCGACCTTGGAGATGGAGGCGTCCTCGGGCATATGGGCCACGATGGCGTCGGCGATCTTGCGCGGCGCGCAGTGGGCGAGCTTGGCGGACTTCATCGCGCAGGTGGAGGTCCACTCACCATGAGAAGTGTCGGCAGGTCGCTCGAGACCACAATCCTCGAGGTCGAACGCGGGAACGTCTCCCGCTTCCTGCGCGGCGGCGAGCGCGGCGCGTACCAGCTCTTCAATCTTCTCAGGCATAAGCTCTCCCTTTCACACGCCCTGAGATGGTGGTCTCGCAGGGCACCTGCATAAAATTGTCCTATACTCTACCACACTGACGTACGCGCTGGTAGTGTTTCTATGCATTCGGTCGATATTCATCGGCATGCTGACAGACTTCTATGCATACGCTTACACGAACCGGCTCCACGAGTCCCGCGCACCCCGTCCATTCGAAGCCCGCCGGCCGTGCACCCCGTGGGCCCTTGCATGCCCAGCGCCGCGCCCATCAACGCAAACTAGGGCCTATACCTCGTGTTTTATATACCGAGCATTTGCACTTTCACACGGCGCAGTGGTATTCTTAAAAAGTGGAAATTTCAAAGCATAGCAGAGCAGTAACGTTGGAGGAAGAGCATGTTTCGTATCGGAGAGCACGTTATCCACCCGGGCCAGGGCGTTTGCACCGTCATGGGTTTCGAGGAAACACCTGCGCCCATGATCGTACTCGAGGCCAAGAGCGGCCACGCCAAGACGCGCATGATGTATCCCGTAGCCATGCAGGATCGCCTGCACAGCTGCATCTCGCGCGAGCTCGCCCAAGACCTTATCGATAACTACGATGCCATCGAGTGCGACCCCTTTACCGAGCGCAACAGCTCGCTCGAAGAAAGCTATTTCAAGCAGCAGCTCAAGCACGGAGCCCCCGAAACGGTCCGTGTGGCCAAGACGATGCGCCGGCGCATCCACGACGCGCAAGCGCACGATAAGAAGCCCAGCAGCTATTACGCGCGCGTACTCAAAGAGGCGCACCGCCGCGCGCTCGAGGAGCTCTCGGTGGCCATCGGCTGCTCCGAAGAGGAAATCGAAACCCGCATGGTCGATGCGTTCGACCAGTTCGCGCCCTCGCTCAACTAGCCCGTACGGCGCGCGCAGCCCCCACACGCTCCCCTTTCGCCTCCCGGCATCGCCTTGCTCCGTATACGCGATGCCGGGAGGCTTCTTGTTGCCGCGACGCGCCATGAGAAAGGGGGCCGGACATACCGTCCGACCCCCTCTCGGTGCCCTGGAAAGCCGTGCGCTTCCCTAGCACATGGTCGATATCCGCAACGACTACTTGAAGTCCTCGCCGAGCATCTTGCTGTACAGAGCGCTCGTCAGGAAGCGGTAATCGTCCTGCTGGTGCGTCTTGTTGGTCAGCGTGTTGGCGAAGATCGTCATGTTCATGCCGTTCTCGGCGTAATCGAAGGCCTGCGTGGAGCCCTTGTACTCGGCCTGGACCTCAGGCGGCATCCAACCCTCGACGAACTTCTCGTCGGTGATCTTCAGCAGCTCGACAGCGCCCGCGGGAAGCTTCTTGATGTGGGAGCCACCATAGAAGTACACGAGGTCGTCGCCCTCGCCGCGATACGTGGCGGTGGTCATGCTGTCCTGGTCGACGTACTCGACGGTGGTCAGGGCGTCGTGTCCCCAGCCCTCGTAGAAGTCGAGGTCGAGACCGATCTGCTCCTTGACGGAAGCCATGGCGCCGGAGGTGTAGCCAACGTAGGGCTTGCCCTCCTTGACGAGCTTGGCGGCCTCATCGGACAGACCCTGGTTACCAACGATGATATCGGCTTCCTCGGGGCTGCTCACCAGCGTGAAGCCCATCTGCTCGGTCAGAGCGAAGCGATCCCAGTTGTAATCGGTGTTCAGGCGGTTGTAGTAGTTCTTGAGACCGAAGGGCTTGCCCTCCTTATTATTCATGAACTCGCTGTAGCCGAGCGGGACGTAGATCTTGATGTCGCTCTTGATGGTCTTGGCCTTGGGAGCCTCGGCGGACTTGTGGGCGTCGAGCACGAACTCATCGGACACCTTGCCGAAGTCCGCTTCCGCTACCAGGTAATCGCCCTTGAACTCGCCCTCGGTGATGAGGCCGACCTTGACGTCGGCGCCCAGGAGCGCATTGACGGCGCGGATGGCCTCGACGCCGCTGTTCTCGATGCGGACGTACGCGCCCTCGCCGTCGACGGCGGTCTTAAGGCCGAGATCGCCGGTAACAGCCTCGAGCTTGGCGTTGTCGAGCGCACCCTTGGTGGTGACGATCTCGACGTCGAAGCCGCGCTGATCGGGGAAGTTGGTGACGGGCTCGGAGTACATGTCGGTCCAGTTCTCCACAACCATGTTCTTGTAGAGAGCCGCGTTAGCCATGTTGCGCTTGGCCTGGTGCATGTCGACGATCAGGTCGCCGGCCTTGAAGGTCTTGTCGCCGACGGTGAGATCCTCGGTGAGGCGCTGGATCTTGACGTCGTTGCGCAGCAGGTAGGTGACCATCTCGTTGACGGCGGCACGATCCTGCTGGGCGCCCGCACCGGTGGGGATGGCGTAGAACTCGGGGAAGAAGTTGTTGTTCTCCTCGTAGCGCGGACGGAAGACGTCGGCGTCGGCGCCGATCTCGTCGGACTGGCTCACGTACCAGGGACGGATGTCATCGGAGTCGACGTTGTTGATACCGCGCTCGTAACGCTCGAGCTGGTTCATGAACATCTCGTCCTTGTTGTTGGCGACGAACTCGGCGTTGCCGACGAAGCCGTACTTGATGGCGGTGACGGCGTCCTCGTTGCCGTAGGGCAGCTCGACGGTGTAGGCGTTCACGCCGTGGAGCATGGCGTACTGCGGGGTGTAGCTCGAGGACATGTCGTCGAACGGCTCCCAGTGGCGGTTGCCCTCTTCATCGATGGAGAGGTAGTCGCGCATGGGCATCTGGACGGAGTTGATCGACTCGTTGTTCGAGATCGACGCGGCCTGGAAGGCCTCGCCCTGGCGCAGGGCGGTGTCGATGAACAGGTCGTACTCGTTGTTCGGGTCATGCGTGGGCGAGCAGGGCTCGACCTGGTACTGGGTGTAGTAGCCGTGGATCTCGTGGAAGGAGATCGGGTTCCAGGTAGCGATGAGGTGGGTCATCGCCTGGGTCTCGGGCTGGGTCTGATAGGTGTTGTCACGGTTCAGGTCCAGGCCGTTGCCGCCGGTGCGGAGGTTGTCATAGCGACCGTCGGGGTTCTCGGAGGGAACCAGGATGAAGAAGACGTCGTCCATGATCTTGGAGGGATCGAGCTCGCGGGAGTCGACGTTGTAGTACTTCGCGAACTCCTCCTCGGTCATATCGACGGCGGCGTGCGCGCCGGCGCCCGAGGCGTTCTTGGTGCCCTCGCCCTGGATGTAGCCGACGCCGGTGACGTCGTCCTTGATGAGCTCGGACCAGACGCGGCCGTCCTCCTTCATCTCCTTCTTGAGGGTCTCCTTACCGGTGTCGGTCAGGCTCTCGATGGTATCGAACGCGATGGGCCTGTTCTTCACGAGCGCCTCGGCGAACTCCAGGACGCCGTCGGAACCAACGATCTCGTCGGCGTGGACGTTGGAGTACATGACCGGGACCTTGTACTGGAGCGTACCGGCCTCGACCTGCTTCTGCAGCTCGCCGGGGGCCGTCTCCATCTGCTCGGTCAGCGCCTGGTAATCGGTGAGGTCGGAAGCCTTCTTGGACACGAAGAGGGCCTGGATGTCGCGACCGCGGGCAGACTTGCCGATGGTCTTGAGCTCGGCGTGCAGGCCGTTCTTCTTGGCCTCCTCGACGAGGCGGGGCAGCTCGGCGTCGATCTCTTCCTGGGTGCGATAGGACTCGTAGGCGCGCATGTTGAGCTGCGTGGAGCCGGCTGCCTTATCGTTCACCTTGGCGGTAAGGTCGTACAGGCCGGTGTAGTCCAGGATGGAGTTGCGCAGGTACGCGCGGTCGCGGCCGTCGATGCCGTCGACGCCGTAGAACATCTCGGTGTTGAAGCGGACGAGCAGCGCGGGCTTGCCGTCGACCTTGGTGGCCTCGGTGCGAACGCCGGTGAAGAAGCTCTGGGCGTCCTGCCACTTGGTCTTGAACGTCTTCCAGGTGTCGAGCTTGCCGCCCAGCCACTGATACGGGAAGTCCTTGATATCGCGGATGCCCTTCTCACGGGTGAGGGTCCACTCGACCTTGCCGCCGTCGACGGCCTTCTCGAGGTCCTCATAGGAGACGCCCTCGACCGGAACGGTGATGCTGTAGGCGCCGCGACGCGTCATGGAGATGACCTTGGCGTCGGGGTTGGCGTTGAGCATCTCGTCGACGTTGACCTGCAGGCGATGCAGGAAGGCGGCCATATCCTGGCGGAAGCCGGGGGTCATGCCGCGGAACGTCTTGTCCTGATAGCCGGTGGAGATGCCCTCGGAGCTGAGCCACATGATCTCGCGGGCGTGATCGGAGTCGGCGTTGACATCCGTGAAGACGTCGTAGGACTCGGGCGTGAACTTCTTGGCATCCTTGTCGCCCAGATAGGTGGCGAGACGGTTCAGGAACGCGGCCATATCCTGGCGGTAGACCTTCTCCTCGGGACGGAAGGTCCCATCAGGATAGCCGGTGGAGATACCGGTGCTGGCGAGCCACCAGATCTCGTTCGCGTGCGGCGTGGCCTCGGTAACATCGGAGAACGCGGCCTTCTGGTCCTCGGTAGGCGTGAAGACGGGCTCGCCGGCGATGCGATACAGGAAGGCGGCCATATCCTGGCGATAGACCATCTCCATGGGACGGAAGCTGCCATCGGGGTAGCCCTTGGTGATGCCGGTGCCCGCCAGCCACGAGATATGCTCATGGTGATCGGTGTTGACCGTCACGTCGGGGAAGGTGGGCAGCGCCCATGCGAAATTGGTAAAAGCGGGGGCGACGGTCAGGGCGGCGGTAATCGCGGCCGTACCGACGATCGCTCCAAATGCGTTCTTCTTCATCTCTTTCCAATCTGTTCCTAGGGTGGGGGTGATTTTGTGCGTAGGAACGATTGTCCTCGCAGGCAAGAACACGCTAGCTATAATCTGTCAAATGTCGATCGTCGCCACGCTTGTTCGCATTGATTCTCGCCGGTCGTAAGCTACCAACAAACATCGGCGTGAATCATGCGGCGGTCGGCCGGAAACAGATTTCGCGAGAACACGATCGAAGATCGATCGCTATTTCCTACGCACCTCTCGTTTTGCCTCCTGCACACCACTCCTTTCACACGCCCAAAGCATCGGCTTGCCCCGTCCGCTCGATTCAACTCCATCCGGCACGATGATCCGGCTCCTATGCGTTGGGGACGCGCTCGCATGCATTGGACTCAATTGGCCTTGCGGCTTCATTATCGACCGTTTGACCGAGTTTCCTAACCCCGCTCGGCGAACGTACGGTTTCGTTCGTTATACGGAAATCTTCCTATTTTTTGCATTTTTGATGATGGCAATGGGGCACAACCGTCCACGGTCGATCGTAGCCGTTCTCGAAAATCTCCTGTTAACATAGGTAAACAATAGCCGTTGCTCGATTCGTTCATCATCGTGTAACCCTTTCGCGCTACCCTTTCCTTGATTCATACGCTTGAATGAAAGGAGCCATCATGGGCGAAGCCTTGAACGCCGGCATGACGCGCGATGCAGCCTTTGCACTGCTCGGGGAACACAACAAAGATCCGTTCCACATCGAGCACGCCGAGACGGTCGAGCAGACGATGCGCTACTTCGCACGCGAGTACGACCCCGAGAACGAGGAGTTCTGGGGCATCGTCGGCCTGCTGCACGACCTCGACTGGGAAGAGCACGACGACGATCCCATGAACCACACCATCTACGCCGCCAAGGACATCGAGGCCGCCGGCGGCAGCGCCGAGCTCATCCGCGCCATCCAGACGCACACGAGCGACTTCAACACCGCGCTGCCCAAGCCCGAGCTCATGATGGAGAAGATCCTGTTCGCCACCGAGGAGCTCACGGGCCTCATCGGCGCCGCCGTGGTGATGCGCCCCTCCAAGAGCGTGATGGACTTCAACGTGAAGTCGCTCAAGAAGAAGTTCAAGGACAAGCGCTTCGCCGCCGGCGTATCGCGCGACGTCATCCGCTCCGGCGCCGAGATGCTGGGCTGGGAGCTGGACGACCTGTTCGCCCGCACCATCGAGGCCATGCAGTCCTTCGCCCCCGACCGCGACACCTTCCCCTCGAATTAGGGACAGGCACCTTTCCGAGCAGGCACGTTTCCGCGCCTCGAATTAGGGACAGGCACGTTTCCGAGCAGGCACCTCTCAGATTAGGGACAGGCACGTTTCCGAGCATTTTTTCGCCTCAGAAAGGTGCCCGTCCTCTGAAAGGTGCCTGTCCCCTTTCTGAGAGCTGAAGGCCCCGCGGTACAGCAGAAGGGCTCGGACGAGATGGTCCGAGCCCTTCTTGCATGCGCGGTCGCCTCTACGCGGCAGCCGTTATGCCTTGTAGTCGTCGCCCAGCATCTTGCTGAACAGGGCGCCGCTCAGGAAGCGGTAGTCATCCTGCTGATGGCCCTTGTTGGTAAGGGTGTTGGCGAAGATCGTCATGTCCATACCGTTCTGGGCGTAATCGAATGCCTGGATGGTGCCCTTGTACTTGGCGATGTGCTCGCCGCTCATGAAGCCCTCGATGGGGTCGGCGCCGGTGGTCTTCATGATCACGCGCGCGCCCTCGGGCACGGCCGTGATAAAGCTGCCGCCGTAACCGTATACCAGGTCGTCGCCCTCGCCCACATAGGTGGCGGTCGCCAGGCTCTGCTCGGGGTACTCCACCGTGGTCAGCGCGTCGTACATCATATCGGCCTCGTCGTTGTACTCGAGCCCCAGGCCCATCTGGGCCACGGACTCAAGCGCGCCCAGGGTGTAGCCGACGTAGGGCTTTCCCTTGGCGACCGCGGCGATCTCGTCCTCGGACAGGCCCTGGTTGCCCACGATGACGTCGGCTTCCTCGGCGCTATCCACGACCGTGAAGCCCATCTGGTTACCGAGCGCGAACCTATCCCAGTTGAGCTCGGTGTTGTGGCGGTTCTCGAAGTTCTTCACGCCGAACTCGTTGCCGGCGGCGTCGGTAAGGAATTCGGGCGCGGCGCCGGGAATGTAGACCTTGATGTCGTTCTTGATCACCTTGGCGGCGGGAACGTCGTCGGTCTTATGCGCATCGAGCACGAACTTGTCCTGGATCGAACCGAAGTCCTTCGCGGACAGCACGTAATCGCCCGCGAACTCGCCCTCGGTTACCAGACCGACGGTCTTGCCATCGGCTAGCAGGGCGTTGACGGCGCGAATGGACTCGACGCCGCTGTTCTCGAGACGAACGGTTTCACCCTCGCCATCGACGACGGTCTTGAGCTCGATGCCCTTGTCGACCTCGTCGAGGGAGGCGTCGGCGAAGGCGCCCGGCGTGGTGATGATGTCCATGTCGAAGCCGCGCTGATCGGGGAAGTTAGTCACGGGCTCGGAGTACAGCGAATCCCAACCGCTGATGACCATGTTCTTATACAGGGCGGCGTTGGCCATGTTGCGCTTCGCCTGGTGCATATCGACCACCAGGTCGCCCTTGGCATAGCTCTTATCGCCAAACGAGAAGTCCTCGGCGAGCTGTTTGACCTTCACATCGTTGCGCAGCAGGTAGTCGACCATCTCGCCCACGGCGGCGCGGTCGTGCTGGCCCTCGACGGACGTGGGGATCACGTAGTACTCGGGGAAGAAGCTGCCGTTCTCCGCATAGCGGGGACGGAAGACCTCTGCCTCAGCACCCAGGACGTCGTGCTGGTCCACGTAGTAGGGACGCATCTCCTCGGGATCGATGTTCTTGATGCCGCGCTCGTAGCGCTCGAGGAGGTTGAGGAACATCTGATCCTTGTTCTTGGAAATATAGTCGGCATTGCCGATGAAGCCGTACTTGGTAGCCGTCATGGCATCCTCATGACCGTAGGGCAGCTCGACCGTGTAGGCGTTCACGCCGTGGAGCATGGCGTACTGCGGGGTGTAGCTCGAGGACATGTCGTC
>NZ_JADNJJ010000040.1:0-12751 GCF_015554865.1 Collinsella sp. D33t1_170424_A12
AGCGCAGATCAAGTATCTTTCCGTGCCGTCCAAGGAGGCCATCGCCGCCAACCTCGTATCGGGCATCGAGGTCGCGCTGGGAGCGCCAGAGGACATCGGCCTGAAGGAACGCGTCGTCACCACGCTTCTCGAGCAGCAGCCGGGCGTCACGTACATCGATGTGCGAACGCCCAACGCGTATACATTTCGCAGCGTGCCCAAATAGGCGAGCAGGGGAGCCGTTTACCTGCGACTCGGTGAACGGCTCCATGATTTACCTGGTATTTGATTACCAAATTCACAATTGATGCGGTATACGTTTGACAAGTGCCGCAAAAACATGCAAACATACAGTGTTTTACCTCTACGTTTAATCTGAACTTGAGGGTTACCAGTACCGTTTTCTATTCACAAGCATTACGTTGAGCGATGTTCGGAGGACCGACACATGCACGAGAACGAGATCAACAACTATCTTGCCGTCATCAAGGTGGTCGGCGTGGGCGGCGGCGGCACCAACGCGGTCAACCGAATGATCGAAGAGGGTATCCGCGGCGTCGAGTTCGTCGCCATCAACACCGACGCGCAGGCGCTCGCGATCTCCGATGCAGATATCAAGGTCCACATCGGCACCGACCTCACGCGCGGCCTGGGCGCCGGCGCCAACCCCGAGGTCGGCCGCAAGGCCGCTGACGAGAGCCGCGACGACATCGCCGAGGCCCTTGCCGGCGCCGATATGGTGTTCATCACCGCGGGCGAGGGCGGCGGCACCGGTACCGGCGCGGCCCCCATCGTCGCCGATATCGCCATGAACGAGGTCGGCGCGCTGACCGTGGCCGTCGTCACCAAGCCGTTCACCTTCGAGGGCCGCAAGCGCAAGAAGGCGGCCGAGGAGGGTATCAAGACCCTGTCCGACAGCGTCGACACCCTCATCGTCATCCCCAATGACAAGCTGCTCGACATCGCCGAGAAGAAGACCACCATGCTCGAGGCCTTCTCCAACGCAGACGGCGTCCTCTCCCAGGGCACCCAGGGCATCACGGACCTCATCACCGTCCCCGGCGTCATCAACCTGGACTTCGCAGACGTGAAGACCATCATGCGCCAGGCCGGCACCGCCATGATGGGCATCGGCGTCGCCTCCGGCGACTCCCGTGCCGTCGACGCCGCCCAGCAGGCCATCTCCAGCCGTCTGCTCGAGAGCTCCATCGATGGCGCCACGCGCGTCCTGCTCTCCATCGCAGGCTCCAAGGACCTCGGCATCCAGGAGATCAACGACGCCGCCGACCTCGTCGCCAACGCCGTCGACCCCGAGGCCAACATCATCTTCGGTACCGTCGTGGACGAGTCCCTGGGCGATCAGGTGCGCATCACCGTTATCGCCACGGGCTTCTCCGATTCCAACGTCAACCGCCAGGACGACCTGTTCGCCCAGTCCCAGGCCCAGGCTAAGGCCGAGGCCGCGGCTCCCGCTCATGCCGCGCAGGCTGCCCCCACGCGCAACGTCGGCGGCACCGAGCTTCCCAATTTCGGCAACGACCAGTTCGAGCTGCCCGATTTCCTCAAGCGCGGCAACTTCTAAGGTCGCTTCGTCCTCATGCACCTGCAACCCGCCGGGAATATCCCCGGCGGGTTTTTCTTTACGGCGCTTGGGATAGCGCCCGTCAATCGGTTATCCCGCACAACATCATTTTGGATGTGCGGCGGAGGAGGTATCTATGGATCGAGTGGAATACGAATCGGGCGTCGTGCTGCATCGGGCCGACCACGGCCGCGTGCGCCTTGCCTTTACCGAGCGCTCGGGCGGCGTCTCGAAGCCTCCGTATGCATCGCTTAATCTGGGGAGCCATGTAGGGGACGATCTGGCCGCGGTCGAGGAGAACCGTCGTCGCGCGCTCGCGGCCCTTGGTTGCGAGGCCGATGCGCCGCGCCTGCTCGTTCCCAACCAGGTTCATGGGGATGACGTGGTGGTCGTTCGAAATTCCGACGAGCGCGAGCTTGCCGTTATACGCGAGCGCATCGCCGCCGGGGCGGACGCCATCGTGTGCACCGCTTTGAACGTGCCCGTGCTGCTGTGTTTCGCCGATTGCGTTCCCGTGCTTCTGACCTGCGGAGATGCCGCGTTTGCAGTGGTCCATTCCGGTTGGAAGGGCACGTATGCGCGCATCGCGGCCAAAGCCGCTCGAATCCTATGCAGCGAGACCGGGCTCGATGCATCCCATATTCGCGCGTATATCGGACCGCATATCCAAGGTGACGAATATCAGGTCTCAGCTGACCTGCTGCACACATTCTCATTACGGTTTGATAACATTGAGGATACTGCATCGCGGCTGCTCGACCTGTCCGCGTGCATCGTATCGTCGCTCGAAGAAATTGGAGTTCCTCCGTGCGAAATTCACGACTTGCGGCTTTCGACCGTGCGTCTCAACACCCGGTTCTTCTCGTACCGGGCCGAGGCGGGCACCTGTGGTCGTCACGCCGCCATAGCCGTGGCCCTCTAGCGCTCATTGCCGCCGGGGCCCTCTCTTTTGTCACAGCCGTATCCATCTCCGCGTGCTCGACGACCGTATCCACGGGGTCGATCACCGTTGCGGGCTCCACGACCTGCCTACCCATCGCCGAGGTGGCTGCCGAGTCCTATACCGAGCAGACCGGTGTGTCGGTGCTCGTGTCGGGCCTGGGTTCCAGCGCGGGTATCGAGGCGGTTTCCAACGACACCGCGGATATCGCCACCTCCTCACGCGGACTCAACGCCCAGGAGCAGGACCTGGGGCTCACGACCATCCCCATCGCCCACGACGGCATCGCGGTGATCGTGAACCCCGACAACCCGGTCCAGAACCTCTCCGTCGACCAGCTGCGCGCCATCTACGCCGGCGAGGTCACCAACTGGTCCGAGGTCGGTGGCGAGGACCTGCCCATCCAACTCGTCAATCGCGATGAGGCTTCGGGTACGCGCGAGGCGTTCAAGTCCATCATCATGGACGGTACGCCGTTCGACCGCCGAGCCGCCGTGCTCTCAGGCACCGGCCAGGTGCGCGACGTCGTAAGCCGCACGCGTGGAGCCATCGGCTACATCTCCATGGGCTTCGTCGAGTCCAAATACGCTCAGACCCAGGTTCGCGCCATCAGCGTCAACCATGTCGAGCCCAGCGAGAAGACCGTCGCCAGCGGCGGTTATCCCATCTCGCGCGACCTGTATTTCTTCACGAAGGGCGAGCCCTCCGACGAGGCGCAGGGATATATCGAGTACGTCTTGTCCGACGAGATGGACGACCAGATTCGCGAGGCGGGCTTCATTCCCGTGAGCAACGATGCAGGGGAGGAGATGTAGCATGACGAGCGTCGACCGTCCCGACGCAGGCGAGAACCAGGCTCCGCGCAAGCGCGAGCTCGCCCTCGTTTCGCGCAGCACCTATCTTAAGGAGAAGGGCCTGCAGTACCTCTTCTTCGCATGCGCCTTCCTGGCCGTGGTCACCGTGCTGCTCATCTTCGCGTTCACCATGATGCAGGCCGCGCCGGTGTTCACCGATATCGGGCTGGCGAACTTCTTCGGCTTCACCTGGGCTCCGACCGAGGGCCAGTACGGCATCATGTCCCTGCTGGCGGGCTCCGGCCTCGTCACCGTCGGCGCGCTCGTGCTCGGCGTCCCCCTCGGCGTGGGCACCGCCGTCTACCTTACCGAGATCGCCACCGACCGCGTGCGCGCCCTCATCAGCCCGGCGGTCGACCTGCTGGCCGGCATTCCCTCGATCATCTACGGTTTCTTCGGCATGGTGATCATCCGTCCCGTGGTGGCGGAGCTCACCGGCGGGATGGGCTTCGGCGCCCTGACCGCATGGCTCGTGCTCGCGATCATGATCGTGCCCACCATCACCACGCTCACCATCGACGCGCTCAACTCCATCCCCATGGGCATCCGCGAGGCCTCCTATGCGATGGGCGCCACCAAGTGGCAGACCATCTACAAGGTCGTATTGCCCGCCGCCCGATTCGGCATCGTCGACGCCGTGGTGCTGGGCATGGGCCGCGCCATCGGCGAGACCATGGCCGTGCTCATGGTCGTCGGCAACGCCCCCGTCATCCCCGAGTCCATCTCGAGCCCGGTATCCACGCTCACGAGCCAGATCGCGCTCGACATGAGCTATTCGTCGGGTCTGCACCGTACGGCCCTGTTCGGCATGGGCGTGGTGCTGTTCATCATCTCCGCATCGCTCGTGGGCATCGTGCGCCTGCTGTCCAAGATGAGGAAGGGATAGGGCTATGGCTATCAACCAGACTTCTCACGCCGCCGACGAGCAGCTGAGCTCCTCGCAGCGCATCAAGCGCGTCCTGTCCCACGGCAAGCAGGGACGCATCTCTAAGAACACGTCCAACAAGGTGATGCTCGGCGTCTTTCGCGTTGCGGCCGCCATCACCACGCTCGTGCTGGTCGCGATCATCGCCTACGTGGTGATCAACGGCCTGCCGCACATCTCGCCCGATTTCATCTTCGGCTGGCCCCACGGCGTCAACGCCGAGGGCGGCATCTGGCCCACCATCGTCTCGACCGTCTACGTCACCGCGCTCGCCATGCTCATCTGCACGCCTATCGCCGTGCTGGCAGCGGTCTATCTCGCCGAGTACGCCAAGCAAGGTCGCCTGGTCGGCATTATTCGCTATGCCGCCGACGCCCTTGCATCGGTGCCCTCCATCGTCATGGGCCTGTTCGGATATGCGCTGTTCGTCGAGGCCATGGGTTTCGGCCTGTCCATGTTCTCCGCCGCCCTCGCGCTCGCGCTGCTCATGCTCCCCATCATCATGCGCACCACCGAGGAGGCTATCCGCGCCGTGCCGCGCTACATCCGTTGGGGTGCGTACGGCCTGGGCGCCACCAAGTGGCAGGTCGTCTCCCGCATCGTGCTCCCGTCCGCCTTCGGTCGCATCGCAACCGGCATCGTGCTGGGCATCGGCCGCGCTATCGGCGAGACCGCCGTCGTCCTGTACACCATGGGCCAGGCTATCAACCTGCCTATCACACCCATGGATTCCGGCCGCCCCATGACGGTGCACCTGTACCTTCTGGCCAATGACGGCATCAACATGAACGCCGCCTACGGCACCGCGTTGCTGCTGATGATCATCATCCTCGCCTTCAACCTGTTCGCACGCCATCTCTCTCGCAAGAGCAAGTAAGGAGCTCCCGTGACCGTTTACCAAGCTGCGCCCACGCCCGAGATCAGCGCTATATCCACGGCGAATTTCGATTTCTGGTACGGAGATTTCCACGCCCTTACCGATGTCAACCTCAACATCGCCAAGAACAAGATCACCGCGTTCATCGGCCCCTCCGGTTGCGGCAAGTCCACCTTCCTTCGCTGCATGAACCGTATGAACGACCTGATCGAGGGCACGCGCATCGAAGGTTCGATGACGCTCGACGGCGCCGATATCTATGCCGAGGGCGTCGATCCCGTCGACCTGCGTCGCCGTGTGGGCATGATCTTCCAGCAGCCCAACCCCTTCCCCAAATCCATCTACGAGAACGTCGCTTTTGGCCCGCGTTTGCAGGGCGTGACTAGCAAAAGCGACCTCGACGACATAGTCGAAGAGTCCCTCAAGCGCGCCAACCTTTGGAAAGAGGTATCCAATCAGCTCTCGAAAGACGGTCTGGCGCTTTCCGGCGGACAGCAGCAGCGACTGTGCATCGCCCGCGTCCTGGCGGTTCAGCCGGACGTGCTCCTGATGGACGAGCCCTGTTCGGCCATCGATCCCACCTCCGTTCAGAAGGTCGAGGACCTGATGGCCGAGCTCGCGCCCGAGATGACCATCATCATCGTTACGCATAACATGCAGCAGGCCGCGCGTATCTCCGATTACACTGCATTCTTCTTACAGGAAGTCGCTGGTGAGCCTGCTACACTTATCGAGTATGGTCAAACCGACGCTCTCTTCACTAGTCCGATGGATAAGCGCACGGAGGACTATATCACCGGCCGTTTCGGCTAGTCACCGATTCGCCCGGCTCGTACTGGTTGCGGATGTAGCACGTCCGCGCGCGTCTGATTGGAGCCTAGAATGCGCAAACTGTTTTCCCGTCAGCTGGTCGAGGCTCGCCACGAGATGTTCTCCATCTTCGAGGCCGTCGACCTGGCGTTGCACGATGCCGTGCGCGCCTATGTAGAGGACGATAAGAAGCTCGCCGCCGCGACGCAGGAGGCAACGTTCCAGATCGATGCCCGCTGCGCCAACCTCGAGGCCGTGTGCTACAACCTTATTGCCACGCAGAGCCCGGTCGCGTCCGATTTCCGCCTGCTGCAGACCATCATCTACATCGATTTCAACCTGCAGCGCATGTGCGACAAGGTCCGCCGTATCGCTCGCGCCGCCAAGCGCAAGGTGAAAAACGATATCGAGGTGCCCGTCGAGATGGTGCAGCTCATCGATGCCGAAGCGCAGGGCGTCTTCCGCGTGCTGGGCGCCACCATCTCCGCGCTCGTCAACAACGACCTGTCGATCGTGCTGGCTCTCTCCGATGAGGACGAGGCCGTGCACGGTGCGTATCAGGAGTTCTTCCGCGTCTTCAATCGCACCGAGACCATGGATGTGGCCGACGACGCGCAGATGGACGACTTCCGCCGCACCATCATGGTTTCGCGCTATCTCGACCGCATCGCATCCATCTCCATGGAGTGCGCGTATCGCCTGGTCTTCCTGCTTACGGGCCAGCGCGCTTCGGCGGCCGATCTGGCCGAAGCAGACGAGGGCGAGCTCGAGAGCATGCGTATCCCCTCGGGCGAGGGCGTCATCCTCGATCCCGCTGCCGATGCGCGCTATGTAGCCGAGCTTCCGCTCGAGGAGGTGGGCGACCAGCTGGCCGCCCTCATCCGCAAGGCGGCTGAGACTACGGATTAGCCTGCTGCCTGTCGGGCCATGTGTTTGCAAACCGCCGTACGAATCCGGATACGAGGATTTGTCCGGCGGTTTTTGCATAAGCGGCGCTTCATGATGCAAACGTGTAGCGATGGCGATGAAGCTGCTGCGCCGCGGACCGCTGCGGTAGTATGGGCTGCGAACCACTGCGAAGGGAATCCCGCTATGGATATGGCATATCTCGAACATCTTAAACGTCGCCGAGAGGCCATCCTCTCCCGTATGGCGCTGGCACTCGATCGCAGCGGCCGCAGCTTCGCCGACGTCGACATGGTCGCGGTTTCCAAGACGGTTGGGGCCGACGAGGTCGAAGCGGCTATAGCTGCCGGGTTCAGGCGATTCGGTGAGAATCGGCCCCAGGAGCTCATCAGGAAGACGCAGCATGTCGCAACCCTTCCAGATGCGCCATGCGTGCGATTCGATATGATCGGCAACCTGCAGACGAATAAGATCAACGCCGTGCTGGGCCGTGCGGAGCTCATCCACTCCATCAGCTCACTCCACCTCGCCAAAGCCGTTTCAACGCGCGCGCAGCGCCATATCGCGGAGGGTTCGCTGCCTGGTCCTCAGGACGTGCTGATCGAGGTAAATGTGGCCGGTGAGCGCTCCAAGTCGGGGTTTTCTCCCGATGAGCTTCGCGAGCTGTTCCCCGAGCTGAGCGCACTTTGTGGAATTCGCATCCGAGGGCTTATGACGATGGCTCCTCGCGGGGATAAGCAGAGGGCGCGAGCATGTTTCTCGGGCCTACGCGAGCTGCGCGATGAGCTGTCGGCGCAAGACCCGGCGCTCGACCTGCGCGAGCTGTCGTGCGGCATGAGCGAGGACTTCGATATCGCGCTCGAGGAGGGTTCTACCATCGTTCGCCTTGGTAGGGTGTTGTTCGACCCTGGTTTTGCAGTAGAATAAGCAGGTCAGGCATGCGCTTGACCTGCACCATTCGAAGATCAAACGAAACCTAGGGCAGAGAGGTTGAGAAACGTGGGCTTTTTAGACGATATCAAAAGCAGGCTCCCGTTCGGTCAGAACCAGTCCGGCTACGGCCAGGAAGGCTACGGCCAGGACGGTTATGACGATTATTACGAGGGCGGCTCGGATGCATACGCCACCGATGGCTATCAGGACCAGGGCTACGGCGCCCAGGCCGATACGGGCTATGCTTCCCAGTACACCGACGAGGACTCGAGCTCGGGGCTGCTCGGTCAGACCCATCGCGGCGAGGCGGCGTCCGTCGCCGTGTATACGCGCAGCGGTCAGCCCGTCGGCGATGCCGAGCGCCACGCAACCACGTACAACCCGCCCGCACGCGGCCAGGAGGCCTATCGCCCCGGCGCGTACGATACGCCGTCCAGCTATGCCGAGACCCTTCGCTCGGTGCCCTCGCCGGCGTCTCCGGCCCCCGCTTCCGACGTGTCGGCGCAGGTGAGCGCCGTGGTCAACAATACGCCCCAGCTGCCTGCCTACATCCTGCGGCCCGAGAGCTACGACGACGTGGAGACGGTCGTTCGCCGCGTCCGCACGCGCCAGCCCGTCGCGCTCGTCTTCGTTGGCGTGCGTACCGAGGTGGCTAAGCGCGTCCTCGATTTCAGCTATGGTTTCGCCTGCGGTCTGGGCGCCAGCATCAAGGAAGTCGCCGACCGCGTGTTCATCGTTTTGCCCCAGGGCTGCGAGGTCAAGGAATCCGACCTGGCCAAGCTCCGCTCCGAGGGCTACATCAAGTCTAAGTAGGAGAACCGTGACCCCGTACACCCTTGTCTCTATCATTCAATCGCTCTTCCAGTTCTATAACTTCCTGATTCTGGCGTACTGTCTGCTCACGTGGATCCCCATGAATCCCAACGGCCTGCTCGCCGACATCGGGGCGGTGCTCGAGTCCCTGGTGGGACCGTTTCTCAACTTCTTCCGCAGGTTCATGCCAGCTATGGGCGGTATCGATTTCTCGCCCGTTATTGCTGTTCTTGCGTTGACCCTTATCGAGCGGCTTCTCATAGGTATACTTTTGTAGGAAACGCATGGCGGTGCTCGCTAGGGCCGCCAGGTGCATGGAAAGGATTGTTTCGATGGCTATTACTCCCGCTGATATCCAGGCTCAGACGTTCTCCGAGGCCAAGCGCGGCTACGATCCCGCCGAGGTCGACGTGTTCCTCGAGCAGATCTCGTCCGAGGTCGACGCTATGCTCAACAAGATCGTCGACCTGAAGACCCGCCTCACCGCAACCGAGCAGCAGCTCGCTGACGCCCAGGCCGCCCTCGCGCAGAATGCCGCCGCGCCCGCTCCGGCACCCGCGCCCGCTCCGGCTCCCGACTTTACGGCCACCGAGCGCCAGATCTCCGCTGCCCTCATCGCCGCGCAGCAGACCTCCGATGCCATCATCAACGATGCCCAGGAGAACGCCGAGCGCATCCGCAACGAGGCCGACGCGAAGGCCCGCGAGGTCATTCGTCAGGCTCTTGCCGAGAAGCAGAAGCAGATCGACGAGATCGATCGCCTGAAGGCTTCTCGTGAGGACTTCAAGAACGAGTACATGAAGCTCATCCAGCACTTCATGGACGAGGCCCAGAACTCCTTCCCGGCTGAGCTGCTCGCCAATACCCCTACGGGCTCCGCTGCTGCCGTGGCTCCCGTCGCGGCTCCGGTGTCCGAGCCCATGGCGACTGCGCCCGTGGCCGATCCGTTCGCTCCGCTCGACAACTTCGTGGCCGACGATCTGGACTAGCCTTCGGTCTCTCAAGATCTTTGCAACGTGTACGGCTGCCGGTCATGTATCGGCGGCCGTTTTTGTGTGTAACGGTCTTGAAAGCCTATGAGAGAGCCCGCATCTCCGTTAGGGGGGTGCGGGCTCTCTCTTTCGTATACTACGCCGAATACGGCGTTACAAGGCGTTGCTAGGCGTGCACGTTGGTGAAGTCTGCAAGGGCTATGGTGCGGGCCTCGCGCGCCTCGGGATCGGCGATCGAATCTGCGGCGTAGCCCACGGTGAGCATGTGGATGGGGTAGACGTCCTCGGGCAGGTCGAATACCTCGCGAGCGACCTCGGGGTTGAAATGGCATACCCAGCACGTGCCCAAGCCGAGCTCGGTGGCCTGCATCATCATCTGGTCGACAACGATGGCGGTGTCGATATCGGAGGCGTTGCGCTGATCATACTTGCGCACCCAGGCCTCGTCGGTCTTGGCGCATACGAGCAGAACGACCGGAGCGCCGAAGACGCTGCCGTCGCGCTCGAATCGATAGGCGGCCTTCGCCGCGGCCTCGCGGAGCGACGGCGTGTCGCATACCAGCACGCGTGCGGGATGATTGTTGCATGCGGAGGGGGCGATGCGGCCCGCCTCGAGGATGGCCGCGAGCTTTTCGGGCTCGACGGCATCGGCGGTATAGTGCCTGCACGAATAGCGCTGGCGCGTAAGCTCGGTGAATGACATAGGGGCTCCTAGCTGTTCTTCATCACGATGGACTCGACGGTATCGGCAACGAACTCGCAGGAGTCGGCGCAATACTCAAGGAACGTATAGACGTCGCGCCAGGAAATGATGGTGAGGGGATCGAGGTCTGCGGTGTGAAGCTCGCGCATGGCCCCGATGTAGATGTCGTCGCACTCGCTCTCGATGGTGTTCACGGTGATGACGTGCTCACGCAGGCTCTTGGAGCGCTTGAACTGCGGCAGCTCGAGCACGAGGTCGTGCATCTGCTCGGTAGCGCGCACCACCTTGGCCGACATCTCCAGGGCGTCCGGGCGCATCTGCTGGATATTGGTGAAGTAGATGCGGTGCAAGACGCCTTCGATGCGGTCGATCACGACGTCGAGGGAGTTTGCCAGGGTGGCGATGTCCTCGCGCTCGATCGGTGTGATGAAGGCGGTGATCAGCGCGTCGTTGATCTCGTGGACCAGCTCGTCTGCTTCCTGCTCGATCTCGTGCATCTCGGCGACGGCCTCCTCGATCTTGGAGGGATCGAAGTGATGCATGATGGTGTCGAGCTTGATGGCCGCCTTGCAGGCGAGCTCGGCCGCCGAGGCGAAGCAATCGTAGTAGAACGCGTCGTTTTTCTTAGCCATGATGAGTCCTTTGGTTGCGGGGATGTTTGCGGATGGGGATTCGCCTGGAACAGGCGAATCGGCTAGATGAAGAGCAGGAACAGCTTAGCCATGAGGAAGCTGATGAGGCCGCAGCCCGGGAACGTGAACACCCAGGTGAGCAGCATGTCCTTGACCACGCCGAAGTTGATGGCCGAGATGCGCTTCACGGCGCCCACGCCCATGATGGCCGTTGTCTTGACGTGCGTGGTGGAGACGGGGATGCCCGTGAGGGTGGCCAGTAGCAGGCACATGGAGCTGGAGAGGTCGGCGGAGAAGCCCTGGTACTTCTCGAGCTTCACCATGTCCATGCCCACGGACTTGATGATCTTCTCGCCGCCGACGGACGTGCCCACGCCCATCACGACGGAGCACAGCAGCATGAGCCACACCGGGATGATCATGTTCTCGACGGAGGGCTGGCCGTTGCAGAAGGCGACGCCCAGGAAGAGGACGCCGATGAATTTCTGGCCGTCCTGAGCGCCGTGCATGAAGCTCATGCCGGCGGCGCCGGCGATCTGTGCCCACCGAAAGAAGGTGTTGGACTTCCGCCGATCGCTGTTGGCGAAAAGGATGGTAACGATCTTGCAGGTCACCCAGCCCATGGCGAAGCCCAGGCCGAGGGAGAGCACCAGGCCGTAGAGAACCTTCACCCATTCGTTCATGTTGACGCCCTCGGCGCCGCCGAGCGCGATGGCCGCACCGGTAAGGCCGGCGATGAGGCTATGGCTCTCGCTCGTGGGGATGCCGAAGATGCTCGCGCCCACGGAGTACACCACGATGGAGAAGAGCGCCGCGCACAGGGCGATGAGCGCGATCTGGGTGTTCGCGCCGAAGTCGACCATGTTGGAGATGGTCGAGGCGACGCTGGCGTTGATGTGCGTCATGATGAAGACTCCGAGGAAGTTGAAGATCGCGCTCATGATGATGGCCGCTTTCGGCGGCAGGCAGCGCGTGGTGACGCACGTCGCGATGGCGTTGGGCGCGTCGGTCCAGCCGTTGACGAAGATCACGCCGAGCGTGAGCAGGACCGTCATGGCGAGGATCGGATTTGAAAAGACTTGGGAGATGAAATAGGAGAATGAGACGTCCACGAATAACCACATTCCTATCGTGCGGCGCATGCGAGGCGCGCACCTTTGTAAAGCGTCTCTAAGGATAACACCTTACACAAAGCTAACGAGCAGTTAATACAGCTAGCGAATGTAATGAATCAGTAAAGGAAATGATGGTTTGGGCGCGTCTCGGGATGTCGTTGGCGCGCCGGGGCTATTTCGGGGATTCGAAGAAGGCAAAGCGGGCCGATAAGCCGGGTTCTGTCGCGGGCGATCATTTATCTTGCCTGCACGTCACCGTGCAGTTCCACGCACGCTACCCGAACGCGGACCGGGCCGGCCCATCGCGTTCCTATTTGCGCTTGCTCCGGATGGGGTTTACCAAGCCGCCATGTTGCCACGACGCTGGTGGTCTCTTACACCACCGTTTCAGCTTTTCCCTTTACGACGAGTCGTAGGTGGGAGTCTTCTTTTCTGCGGCACTTTCCGTCGGGTCGCCCCGCCTGGCCGTTAGCCAGCATCCTGCCCTGTGGAGCCCGGACTTTCCTCACATGCGAACATGCCGCACGCGCGATCGCCTGGCCCGCTTTGCGGGGGGTATTGTACCACGAAGCCGGGATGTCGGGGCCGCCGCCAGCGCAGGCACATAACACGCGTTCAGTTGATCTCGCTTTCGCGAGGGGTCTGCGCCGTCATGGACGGTCCGCCTAACATATAATCGATATCCGACGA
>NZ_JADNJJ010000041.1:0-4204 GCF_015554865.1 Collinsella sp. D33t1_170424_A12
GTTCCCACCGACGCCGGCGGCCAGGTCGTTATTCCCGAGTTCCTCCGTCCTAAATCCGAGGGCTCTTCGTCCGACGACGAGGTCCAGGCAACTCCCGCCACCAGCGCGAGCGGAGATGCTGATGATCGCAAGCTCCCTCCCGTCTCGATGCTTCGCCGCAATGCTGTCAAGGCTGCTGGGAGCTATTCTCATCAGGAGCTCGAGCAGACTGCAGGTGCGCTTCAGTCGACCTTGGCCGAGTTCGGCTTGCATTCACGTGTGGTGGGCTGGATTTCCGGTCCCACGGTTACCACGTTCAAGGTGCAGCCCGGCGAAGGCGAGCGCGTCAGTCGCATCTCCAACCTCGAGGATGATATCGCCTTGTCGCTGGCTACCGATTCCGTCCGCATCTTCGCGCCGATTCCCGGTACGTCGCTCGTTGGTATCGAGATTCCCAACAAGAGCCGTGAGAACGTTTCGTTTGGCGATATCCTTCCCTATGTGAAGGGCGGTCCGCTCGAGTTCGCGCTCGGTCGCGATGCGGAGGGCACCCCGATGGTCGCCGACCTTGCCAAGATGCCGCACCTGCTCATCGCGGGTACGACGGGTTCGGGTAAATCGGTGGTCATCAGCTCTATCCTCATGTCGTTGCTCATGCGTACGTTCCCTGAGGATGTCCGCCTCATCATGATCGATCCGAAGCGTGTCGAGTTCGCTCCCTACGATGGCTTGCCCCATCTCTACGTTCCCGTTGTCACCGAGCCCAAGCAGGCGGCGAGTGCCTTGCAGTGGGCCGTCTCGGAAATGGAACGTCGCTTGAAGATTTTCGAGCGCATCGGTGTGCGCAAGATCTCGACATTCAATGAGAAGCAGGCTGCGGGCGAATTCGATCACTACGACAACCCGCCTGCCAAGATGCCGTATCTCGTCATCGTCATCGACGAGCTTTCGGACCTCATGATGGTTGTGGGCAAGGACGTCGAGGCTTCGATCGTTCGCATCGCTCAGCTTGGCCGAGCAGCCGGTATCCATATGATCGTGGCGACGCAGCGCCCGAGCTCCAATGTCGTCACGGGTCTGATCAAGGCGAACATCACGAACCGTATCGGACTCACCGTAGCGACCGGCATCGATTCTCGCGTCATTCTCGATCAAACGGGTGCGGAGAAGCTCTTGGGCCAGGGTGACATGCTGTTCAGTCGTGTGGATTGGGGCAAGCCCAAGCGCATCCAGGGCTGTTTCGTTTCCGACGAGGAGATCGTTGACGTCGTGTCTTTCGTCAAGGAGCAGTCGACCGCCGATTACCATGAGGAGATTCTTTCTGCGGTAACGCCCGCTGCCATCGGCGGCGGGGCCACGGCGAGCATGGCCGAGGCCCAGGAAGATGAC
This sequence comes from Collinsella sp. D33t1_170424_A12, assembly GCF_015554865.1. Taxonomy (NCBI): domain Bacteria; kingdom Bacillati; phylum Actinomycetota; class Coriobacteriia; order Coriobacteriales; family Coriobacteriaceae; genus Collinsella; species Collinsella sp. D33t1_170424_A12. Next base: position 1,369 of record NZ_JADNJJ010000041.1, read on the forward strand.
CCGTTGCTCTGGGATGCCGCGCGTATCGTCGTCGATTCCCAGCTCGGCTCTACATCGGGATTGCAGCGCCGTCTCAAGGTTGGCTATGCGCGTGCCGGCCGCATTATGGATATGCTCGAAGAGAAGGGCATCGTGGGTCCTCCGGATGGCTCGAAGCCGCGCGAGGTCTTGCTCGATGCCGAGTCGTTAGCCGAACTGGAGGCTCTTGAAGCCCAGATGGCTGAAGAAGATGGGTTTGGAGGGTTGTGATGTCTTCGCGATTTGGAGCCATGCTGCAGAATCGGCGCCGCGAACTCGGCATGTCGATTCAGCAGGTTTCGAACGAGATCAAGCTGAGGCCGCAGACGATCGAATACTTCGAGCTCGGCAGGCTCGACGCGATGCCACCTCGTGGATATGCTACGGGCATGATTTCCAGCTACGCTCGTTATCTCGGCCTCAATCCTCGCGAGGTCATCGATGCGTATTACGATGAACTCGAGCTATACGAGCGCGTGAACAACACCGGTGCCGGTCGCTTTCTCGATAGCGTGGCAGAGGCGAGCCCGCACAGCGATAACGCCGCTGGTCGGTTTTATATGGTCAACAGCGTTCCGAATTCCCGTTATGCGCAGCGTCCTCCCCAGGCTGGTTACGTTTCGGAATCGACGTCGCTACATGAGCCCGCACCTGTTTCCTCGCTGCGTGCCGAGCGTCCTCCACATCGACTTCGCTATGGACAGCAGCGCTCCCTGCCCGCTTCCTCGGCCGAGCGCCGGAGTGCGAATTCGCTACAGCCTCGCGATCGTTTTGCCGATCGCGATCGTTCGGCCAGCGCGGGACGTCGACCGTATCCAGCGGGCTATCCTGCCGGCGGTTTCGCTCGAAGCCAGGGTCCATCGCGCCCGATGCCGTTGCCTGGTGATCAGCGTTCCGGTCGTACCGCTTACGGCGCTTCGTCCCGCCGTCGACCCGTTCCCGCTCCCTCCGGTCCCGATCCTCGTCTGATGGCTGCGGCCGCCCTCGTCGTCTTGATCTTGCTTGCCTTGTTGGCGCTCTTCGCGTTCAGGTCTTGCGGATCGCAGCCGTCGAACTCCGATATGCAGGCCCAACAGGCGCCGTCGACATCCTCGGTCTCCGCTGAATCTGATTCCGAGGACGACCTCTTCGATGACGAGCCCGCCGATCCCCAGCCTTCTGCAGCCGATCTAGATCCCCAGGATTCCCCGGTCCCTCATTCGGACGACTCCCAGACGGGGGAGACCACGGTTACGATTAGTATCGCTAAAGGAAAGACGTCCTGGGTCGAGGTCAAACTTGACGGCAAATACGTTTACTCGGATACACCCGTCGGTCCTTTCGAGCAGGAGTATACCGTGGGAAGCAGCATCGAGATCACCGTGGACAATCCCGCCGATGTCGTTATTCGGAAGAATGGCGAGAAGATTCGCTATGACAGTAAGAGCTCGGGCGTCGGTCGCGTTACCATTAACGCTCCCGCTCAGCCCGATCCGGCAACGGTGGACGAGACGGCTGATGCCTCCGATAAAGATGCTCGGCGCACGGACAACTCCACCGTGCAAGGCAACACTCAATCCGGCGCCACTTCGGACGGCGTCGCTCGTTAACAACAAGGAGAGATGAACATGGCTAAAGATTCCAGCTTCGACGTGGTTTCTCAGGTCGATATGCAGGAGGTCGACAACGCGTACCAGCAGACGGCTCGCGAGCTCACGCAGCGCTACGATCTGAAGGATTCGGGTGCCACGATCGACCTATCGAAGGCGGATAAGCTCTTTACCATCAACGCCCCAGCGGATTTCGTCGCCCGCCAGGTAACCGACATCCTCAATAGCAAGCTCATCAAACGCGGTATCGATTTGAAGGCGATTTCTTGGGATGCTCCCCAAGCCGCTTCGGGCGGCACGGTTCGCGTGCTCGGCCGTATCGTCGAGGGTATCGACCAGCCGACGGCGAAGAAGATCAACAAGGACGTTAAGGACCGCAAGCTCAAGGTCAAGGTGACCATCGAAGCTGATAAGCTGCGCGTTTCCTCTGCTTCTAAGGATGCCTTGCAGGAGGTCATCGCTTTCCTGCGTGACCAGGATTACGGTCAGCCGCTCCAATTCACGAACTATCGATAAGGGAATTCCATGGCATTTGGCTCTATTTTATATGTGACGCTCGGCTGCGCGAAGAACGAGGTCGATACCGACCGCATGCGATCGCTTCTCACAGCGGCTTCTTACTCCGAGGCCGCCTCGGTCGACGAGGCCGATCTGGTCATCATCAATACGTGCTCGTTCCTGGCCTCCGCGACGTCTGAGAGCATCGAGACGACGCTGGCGCTTGCCAACGAGGTCCACGACGGCGTGCGCTCCGTTCCTATCGTTATGTGCGGCTGCGTCCCTTCCCGTTACGGTGACGACCTCCCTGACGAGCTTCCGGAGGTCGCCGCCTTCGTTCGTGCGGATGAAGAGGATGGCATCGTCCGCGTGTGCGACTCCGTACTCGGCATCGAGCGCAGCGAGCCCGCGTTCCTACCGTCTGTAAAGCGCACCGTCGAGGGCGCGGTAGCGTATGTAAAGATTTCCGACGGCTGCAACCGTTTCTGCAGTTTCTGCGCGATCCCCTATATTCGCGGTCGATACCATTCCCGTACCGCCGACCGTATTATCGCCGAGGCGAAGGAGCTGGTAGCGGGTGGTGTCCGGGAAATCGTGCTCATCGGTCAAGATACCGGCATCTGGGGTAGCGATTTCAAGGGTGAGGTCGAAGGGCCTAAAAACCTGGCGCAGCTTCTCGTGGCTCTTGCCGAGGAGCTGCGACCCGAGCACGTATGGATACGCGTGCTCTA
>NZ_JADNJJ010000042.1:0-9630 GCF_015554865.1 Collinsella sp. D33t1_170424_A12
TCGTCGGACGAAGAGCCCTCGGATTTAGGACGGAGGAACTCGGGAATAACGACCTGGCCGCCGGCGTCGGTGGGAACAGGAGAAGCGGAAAGGACGGTTGCAGCATCCTGGTCTGCCGAAACCGGCAGCAACGTAGTTTCCGCTGCATCGGCAACTTCGGGAGCTTCTTCTCGTTCTTTCGCCGAAGCGCGCTTCGCCTTCTTTCGACCAAGCTTCTCCTTGAGCGGACGCAGGATGTTTGTCACATCCGTATGCGTGCGCTCATCGGGTACATCGACGAACGGAGAGGCGGTATCGGAATCCGCCTCGTCGTCATCGAGGAGCACGGCGGTGGAGCGAGAACCGAGATAGGTACCCCGGCCTTCGGTATCGAAGAGGCTCTCTTGATCATTATTGCGGCCCTTGATGTCTCCCGATTCATCATCGGCCGATATGGTATCGGGGCTAAAATCGCCACCCCACGGGTTATCGTTCACATCGACGCGGCGCTTCCGGGCGAACTCCTCGGCCTTGTCCGCTGCACCGCGGACCACCGAGCTTACCGGAAAGCCGATGATGACCATGCCGAGCAGAACCAGACCGAAAGCGAAAACCAACGCGATGGTCTTACCGAGAGCGTTTTGCAGGGCGGCAGCGATCGTGGCGCCCAGATAGCCGCCCGAAACCGAAAGTCGAGCGGGCTCGAACATAACGTCCGCGCCCATGTCCGACCCGGGCACTAGGAGCGACAAGATGGTACACGCAGCCACGAAGATAAGAGCCAGGCCGGACCACGTACGCAGCGAGACCGGAGAGGAATCGCGCAGGAACATGAGGGCCGACACGGCGAGAAGCGCCAACGGCAACACATACGCCCCCAAGCCGAATCCAAGATGGAAGAAGTTGGCGACAGCAGCCGTAACGGGCGCGGAAGCAGGCGAGATAACCGCGATGAACGATGCGACGGCTATCACGCCCAAGACCACGCCGATAACATCGCGATAAACGCCGGAATCGAGAAGCGGCTCGACGTCGTCGAATTCGTCGAGCACGTTCTCATTGGCACGAAGATCGGCCGCGGCAGCGGCCTTATTGGCGCGCTTACCGCGAACAACCTTCGTCGTTGCATTGTCGTTGGCCGAGTTCCCGCTTCGAGCCACGCTAGACCTCCATCACAACCGGAATGATCATCGGTCGCGTATGTGTACGATTCCAAATGAAGTTGGACAGCGAATCGCGCACCGCCTTACGCAGAGCGTCTGTGCCGCTGCTGGTGAAGTTGAACGAGCCCTTGTCGATCATCTTGAGAATCGAATCCGTCGCAGCGGACGAGAACTCATCATCGATGGTGAACGAGACGCCGCGACCGGACAGCTCGATGGCCTCGATCTTCTTGCGCTTGGGCGACATGGTGGCAACCACGGTCACCATGCCATCGTTGGCAAGTTTCTGACGGTCGCGCAGGACGATGGGATCGGTATCGCCGATACGCAGACCGTCCACGTAGACGACGCCGCTCTCAACGGAACGACCGCGCTTCACCTTGCCCTCGCGCATCTCGAGCGAATCGCCGTTATCCATGATGAAAATATGGTCGTGCGGAACGCCCATCTTCTCGCCGAGCTTAGCATGGGCGCGCAGATGCACGGCCTCGCCGTGAACCGGCATGAAGTACTTCGGACGAGCCATGGCGAGCATGAGCTTGAGCTCCTCCTGGCTTCCGTGACCGGACACGTGGACCAGGCAGCGATGCTTGTCGTACACGTCGCAACCAAGCTTGGCCAGGCTGTTCACAACCTGCTGGACGGCCTTCTCGTTACCCGGAACCGGCGTAGCCGAGATGATGACCGTATCGCCATCATGGATGGACAGCGTCTTGTGCTCGCCGTTCGCCATACGAGAAAGCGCGGACAGGGGCTCGCCCTGCGAACCGGTGCACATGACGACGACCTTGTTCTCGGGAATACCATTGAGCTCATATGCGTCGACAAGGTCCTTCTCATCGATCTTAAGGTAGCCGAGTTCGCGAGCGACGCGAGTGTTGGTAAGCATCGAACGCCCGGTAACCACGATCTTGCGGCCACAGGCCTTTGCGGCATCGCAGATTTGCTGCAAACGGTGGATATGGCTTGAGAACGAGGCAACGAACACGCGCCCCTCGGCGTTCTTGATGGCCTCGTACAGCTGCGGACCGACCTCTGCCTCGGATTTCGTGAAGCCGGGGACAACGGCATTCGTGGAGTCGGAAAGCAGAAGGTCGACACCCATCTTACCGAACTTGGTGATGGCGGCGTAATCGGGGGTAACGCCGTCGATAGGCGTCTGATCGAGCTTGAAGTCACCAGTGTGCATGACGGTACCCTGCGGCGTCTTCACAAAGATGCCGAGAGCACCGGGAATGGAGTGCGTCATGGAGAAGAAGCTCACGTTGATGCAGCCAAGGGTAACCGTACTGCCGCTCTTCACCTCTCGGAACTTTGGCGCGCGAATGCGGAACTCGGAGAGCTTTCCCTCGATGAAACCGAGCGTGAGCTTAGAGGAGAAAATCGGGACTTTGTTGTTAAGGTCCTGAAGCAGATACGGCAAGGATCCCGTATGGTCCTCGTGACCGTGCGTGATGATGATGCCACGGAGCTTATCCTCGTTTTCGAGCACGTACGTGTAGTCCGGAAGCACGAGGTCGATGCCGGGCTGCGAGTCGTCGGGGAACATGAGGCCGGCATCGACCAGCACCATGTCGGGACCGCACTCGATGACGGTCATATTCTTGCCAATACCATCAAGACCGCCGAGGGGGATTACCTTCAGCGGCGCAGCGTTCTTTTTAGTTGTAGCCATATAGTCAAACAATCCTTTCGTCTTACATGAATACGATATGGTACGGCGCCACGCGCCGAGCACGTCTAAATGAAACGTATGTTTCTACATCCTACCAAGAGTTGGGTAGTTTTAACCCACTCTATACATCATGCAGTAAAACAACACGTGTGACGAACCGCGCGACCGCAAGGGGGCGGCGCAAGCACGCAATACAAGAAAAAGACCCCGCGCATGAAGCGCGGGGTCTTCAAGTAAGCAATCGCTCGAACTAGCGACTAGCCCTCGTGATGACGACGCGGGGCGCGGCCGCCATTGTCGCCGGGAGAGCGACGGGGGCGGTCACCGCGATCGCGGCGCTCTCGATTGGGGCGGTCGAAACCACGGGCACCGTTATCGCGCGAAGCACGGCGAGGGCGATCGGAACGCTCGCGACGCTCGCCGGACTCATCACCGGAGCCCGCCGGCGCCTCGGGCTTGTCGATGCGGTCGAGAGAAATCTTACCGCGCTCGTCAACCTCGAGCACGCGTACCTTCACCTCGTCGCCGACATTGAGCACGTCCTCGACCTTATCCACGCGACCCTGTGCGACACGGGAGATGTGCAGCAGACCGTCCTTGCCCGGCAGCAGGGACACGAAAGCACCGAAAGGCTGGATGGAGACGACGCGGCCTGTGTACTCCTCGCCCGGCTCGGGAACCTTGATGATGAGCTGGATGCGCTCGACGGCCTGCTCGACGGAATCGCCGGTGCCGCCGACGTAGACGGTACCGTCCTCCTGAATATCGACGGAGGCGCCGGTCTCATCCTGAATGCCGCGAATAACCTTGCCGCCGGAGCCGATGACCTCGCGGATCTTATCGACGGGAACGGTAATGGAGACGATGCGCGGCGCAGAGGGACGGGTCTCCTTACGGGACTCGGGAATGACCTCGAGCATCTTGTCGAGGATGAATGCACGGCCGGTCTTGGCCTGCTCGAGAGCGGTGCGCAGGATGTCGAAGGTGAGGCCGGTGGCCTTGTTATCCATCTGGAGCGCGGTGATGCCGCGCTCGGTACCGGTCACCTTGAAGTCCATGTCGCCGAGGAAGTCCTCGAGACCCTGGATGTCGGAGAGGACGACGGTCTTGCCGTTCTCCTGGATAAGGCCCATGGCGATACCGGAGACGGGGCGCTTGATGGGCACGCCGCCGTCCATAAGGGCGAGGGTGGAACCGCAGGTGGATGCCATGGAGGAAGAACCGTTGGACTCCATGACCTCGGAGACGACGCGGATGGCGTAGGGGAAGTCGTTCTCGTCCGGCAGGACGGGCAGGATGGCGCGCTCGGCCAGGTTGCCATGGCCGATCTCGCGGCGCTTCGGGGAGCCCATGCGGCCGCACTCGCCGGTGCAGAACGGCGGGAAGTTGTAGTGGTGCATATAGCGCTTGCCATCGACGGGCTCGATGGTGTCGAGGCGCTGTCCCTCGTTGAGCATGCCCAGAGAGAGCACAGAGAGAACCTGGGTCTGGCCGCGCTGGAACAGGCCGGAGCCGTGAACCAGAGGCAGGTAGTTATCCTTCACCATGATGGGGCGAATCTCATCGGCGGCACGGCCGTCGACGCGCTCGCCGGTCTCGACGACCATGTCGCGCATAGCCTTCTTCTCGAGCTTCTTGAGGTTAACGGGGATCTCGCGCTCCCACAGCAGCTGCTCATCCTCGGAGAACTCGGCCTTGATGGCCTCCTTCAGCTCGTCGACCTTGCCCATACGGGAGAGCTTGTCGGCGTCGCGCAGAGCGGCGGCCATCTCGTCGTAGTGGGCGAAGATACGATCGTGCACCTCCTCGACCGGCTCGTCCAGCGGGTACTCGCGCTTGACGATCGGACCGTTGACGCGCTCCCACTCCTCGACGAACTCGAGCTGGGCGTCGCAGAAGGCGCCGATGGCCTCCTGGCCAAACATCATGGCCTCGAGCATGTCCGCCTCAGAGATCTCGTCGGCGCCGGCTTCGACCATGGAGATGAAGTCCCGGGTACCCGCAAGCTCGAGGTCGAGATCGGAGTTCTCGCGCTCCTCGTACGTGGGATTGACGACGAACTCGCCGGTCTCCTTGTTGCGACCGATGCGCACGCACGCAAGCGGGCCCTCGAAGGGCACGCCGCCGATGGTCATAGCAAGCGATGCGCCCATAACGCAGATGACGTCGACAGGGTTGGCCTGGTCGGCCACGAGCGGGGTCGCGACGACCTGCACCTCGTTGCGGAAGCCGTCCGGGAAGCTCGGACGAATGGGACGGTCGATCATGCGCGCGGTGAGAGTGGCCTTCTCGGAAGGACGGCCCTCGCGCTTGAGATAGCCGCCGGGGATACGACCGGCCGCGTACATCTTCTCGTTGAAGTCGACGGTGAGCGGGAAGAAGTCATAGTTCTTACGCTCCTTGGAGACGACGACCGTGTTCAAGACGGTCGAGTCGCCCTGCTTGACGAGGGCGGCGCCGGTAGCCTGGCGCGCAAGCTCGCCGCACTCGAAGACATACGTCTTGCCGTAGAGTTCGAAGGTTTTGGATACGAGAGTCATTGTTCCTCTTTCATCTCCGTACGCCACATTGCGCACGGGCAGCTTCGTGTCCGGAACAACCGGACGATTTCTGGGCCGCTATTGCGAGCCCTCGCAACGGGTATGTGGCCCCGTTACACAAGAAGGAGCGCCGAAGCGCTCCCCCATGTCCATGATAAGCTCCGCGTTACTGGATGTTGTCGCGGATGCCGAGCTTCTTGATGAGCTCACGGTACTCGTTGATGTCGTTCTTCTTGATGTAAGAGAGCAGACGACGACGCTTACCGACGAGCATCAGCAGGCCGCGACGAGTGTGGAAGTCCTTCTGGTGGGACTTCATGTGCTCGGTGAGCTCGCGGATACGCTCGGTGAGGATGGCAACCTGAACCTTGGAGTTGCCGGTGTCCTGAGGATTGTTGCCAAACTCGGCGGTGAGCTCGGCCTTGCGCTCCTTAGAAACAGTCATGGTACACCTTTCTTCTATGGCCCCGAACCCTTCCGGTGCCGTTATGCGCCCCAATCTGGGAAGCCGCCGGTGCAGCGAGCATCCAAGAGCGGGGTAGGACAGCTTTGAATATTATCACGACGACCACGTCGTCGCAGCAAACACACAACATCCAGGCTAATGACCCATAAGAAACTCCAAGGATCTGATTCGAGCATCCAGATGGGTGGCCGCCCAGCTATGGGCCAACGCAAGCAGCATCGTGGAGCGCGGCAGATCGATTTCATGTGAAAGCAGCTCATCGAAGCGAAGGGATAGAAGGGCGCGCAGCCATTGGACCGTCGACCCGTCTACAGGCTCCGCCCCTGCAACCGTGGCCGCGCACGACGCGCACAGAAGCCCGCCCGCCGACGAAGAGAAATACGAAAGAGACGGGTCGGAACAGGAAACACAGGCAGTGTAATCCGGACGATAGCCGACATGAGAAAGCAGCTTGAAGATGAATGCCGCAACGAGCACATCGCGATGCGGTTGATCGACGACGCGACCGAGGAGCTCGAGACAACGCGTGGTAATGGCGAATACAAAGGGGTCCTCGGCTTCTTCGTAACAGCAAAGTTGTGCGATGTCCGAAACGACCGAGGCTGCCGAGATGGACTCGTAGTCGGGATTCACGCCGAGCGGAGCATGGAGGAGCTCCGCCTGCGAGACGACATCCAGCGTACGCCCGCGTGCAAGCAGCACATCAACGCAGTTGAATAGATCACAGCGAGCAGAGAGCCTGCTGCCGGGCTTACGGGCGCCCTTGGCCACCGCGCGAATCTGACTCCCCCGTTCCGAAAGCAAGGTAAGGATCAGGTCGGTTTCCTTGAGCTTGGTCTTATCGAGCACGACGCAGACGGTTCGGTATGTCCGAGAAGCCATATCCGACCCGCGCTACTCCTCGGCGCCGTAGCCGAAACGATGAATCTGCCCCTCGTCTTCACGCCAGCCCGATTTGACGCGTACGTCGAGACCGAGGTAAACACGACAATCGAATATACGCTCGATATCGCGCCGCGCCTCCATGCCGATGCGCTTAACCATCTCGCCGCGTTTGCCAACCAGGATGCCCTTTTGTCCCTCGCGCTCAACGTAGATGGTTGCATGGACGCGAAGCAAATCGCCCTTGAACTCGAGCTCGTCGCACAGAACGCCGACCGCATGCGGTATCTCTTCGCGCGTATGCAGCAGCACCTTCTCGCGAACGAACTCCGAAACCAGCGTCTCGTCGCTCGCATCGCACTTCATGTCATCGGGGAACCACTTGGGCCCCTCGGGAAGATAGGAAGCCACCACAGACACGAACGTGTCGACGTTGAATCCCTCGGGGGCGGAAATGACAAGCTCGTCGTCGAAGTCCACAAGCTTGCGAGCGGCTTCAAGCTGGGCCAGCATCTGCTCGGGCTTCACCTTGTCGGCTTTAGAGAGCACCAAGATCTTACGAGCCCTCGACTTCGCCACGTGGTTCGCGACCCACTCGTCGCCTCGGCCGATGGGCGCGCTGGCGTCAATGAGGAAGGCGACGACGTCGACGTCATTGATCTCTGCCAGAGCGCTCTTGTTGAGCTCGGTTCCCAGCGAATCTTTCGGCTTGTGCAAACCGGGCGTATCGACGATGACGATCTGGCAGCGATCGCGGTTTATGACGGCGCGCATACGCCGGCGCGTGGTCTGAGCCACAGGGGACGTGATGGCGACCTTCTCGCCGAAGCAGGCGTTGAGCAGCGTGGATTTACCTGCATTCGGCCGGCCCACGAGCGCGACGAAACCGCTGCGAAACCCTTCGGGAAGGCCGGAAGACACGGACTCGGCGGAGCCCTCCTCGCCCTCGAGAAACGCGTCGAGCTCGTCATCGGACATGTCGGCAAACGGATCGAAATCGATCATGGCAGACTCCTTAGATAACATGCAGAGCGTGCAGGAACACGATGCAGCCCACCAGGGCGGCGGTAAGTGAGAGAACGTACACGCTCGCGGCGGCAATATCTTTCGCGCGCTTGGCAAGCGGATGCAACTCCTGCGTAGTAAGGTCGACGATGGTCTCCATCGCGGTATTGCAGAGCTCTGCGAATATCACCAGACCGCAGCAGATGATGATGATGCACCATGAAACGGCATCGAGGCCAACCGCGAAACCGGCGACTATGGTGCAAAGTCCCAAGATGAGCATAACGTTGATGTTGCGCTCGGTCTTCACTGCGGTAGCAAGGCCTTCCAGCGCATATTTAAACGACTGGAAGAATGTTGGATGGTCGCTATTCGACCCTGGAATCATCGAAAACTCCCCTTTCGAGGTTCAAACGCGCAAGCGAGGGAGGCTAGCAGGAGGATGCATCTTCCTGGTGGCTCGTGGTAGGGCCGATCGCAACGCGATTCGGGTCATCGCCGCGCTTACGCGCGAGCTCTTGCAAGATCTCGAGCTCACGCGCCTCCATAGCTCGTGCTTCTTCAGGATCTATATGATCGAATCCGAGCAGGTGGCAGGCCCCGTGAACCAGCATGAGGCGGAACTCCTCCTCGAAGGTGGTATCGAACTGGGGAGCCTGCTGCTCGATAACAGCCGGGCACAGGATGACGTCACCGAGTTCGACGGGCTCGCCGGCGGGAATCATATCGTCGTCAATATCGTCGCACTCAAACGAGAGCACATCGGTTGGCGCATCGATATCACGCCACGCGGCGTTAAGTCCACGGATTTCGTCGGCGTCAACAATCGAAACGCTCACGCGGCATGAGCGCGTAACGCCATCGGCGCGCAATACCTCTTCCACAACGGCTGCAATCTCTTCATTTGAGATCGGTACGGCAAGCTCGTCCTGGTTGCTAATAAGCACGTCCATGTTATCCGTCCTTTCGTGCCGAAACCGGCGTGCGTTGCGCCCTCGCCTCGAACGTTTCATACGCTTCGACAATCTTACCAACCAGACTATGGCGAACAACATCAGAGCCGGTCAAATGAATGAACGCGACATCGGGGATATCCGCAAGGATGTGCTCGATATCGCTGAACCCGCCCTTACGTCCCGGCAGGTCGCGCTGGCTCGCATCGCCGTTCACGATGAACTTCGAGTTGAAACCGAGTCGCGTGAGGAACATCTTCATCTGCTCGGGCGTAGTGTTTTGAGCCTCGTCAAGGATCACGAATGCATCGTTGAGCGTGCGGCCGCGCATGTAGGCCAGCGGCGCGATCTCGATCATGCCGCGCTCTACATACTCATTAGCATGCTCGCGGTCCACGAGGTCGTACAGCGCATCCAGCAACGGGCGGACATAGGGATCGACCTTTTCCTCGAGCGTGCCAGGCAGGAATCCAAGGTTCTCCCCCGCTTCCACGACGGGGCGTGTAAGCACGATGCGCCCAACCTCGCGTCGCTTGAGCGCGGCGACTGCGACCGCCATGGCAAGATAGGTTTTGCCCGTACCCGCAGGACCAAGGCAAAACGTCATGGTATGAGTGTCAATGGCGTCAAGATACCGTTGTTGACCAGCTGTTTTAGCACGAATTGCCTGGCCACGGTGAGTCATGAAAACTTCATGGGGAGCTGCGGAGGCACTCCCGGCGTTCAGGCGATCGAACGACAGCGATACATCGTCGGTCGTCGGTCGTTTACCAAGACGGACGAGCTCGATAACGGACGAGAGGACCTGGGAAGCAGCCTCGACCGAGGAGACCGGGCCAGAAACGATAACGGCATCGCCGCGCAGCACGAGACTCACGCCGCCGCGCTCCTCGATAGCCCGGAAGAGCATATCGGAAGCACCCGTAACGAGCCCATGGTCCACGGAGCGAGGAAGCGCAATGCGCAC
>NZ_JADNJJ010000043.1:0-12753 GCF_015554865.1 Collinsella sp. D33t1_170424_A12
TCACAGCATGCGGGAGCCCTCCCTATTTGTCACCATCGAGATGTAAACAACGTCTTGGCACTTAACACCTAGCGCCCGCCCTGGCGACGCCGATACGCGTCCCAAGCCAGCTCGCAACCCCTACCAACAACCCTTCCGCCCAGCTTGGCAGCGGCGACGGCGCCCTTGCCCGCAAGCTTCGCTCCGCCCACGGCGACCTTGGCCGTCGCAGCGGCGACCTTCGGCGCGTTGCGAACCACCGCCTTCGCGGCGCGGGCGCCCTCGGCCTTCGCGACCTCGACAGCCCTCGCGGACGCCGCATCGAGCTTCTCCTCGACGCGCGTGGCCTCTCGGCCGGAGTACCTGCGCTGCCCTTTGCTCGCCAGGGCGGCACCGCCCAGAAGCGCGGCGGCACCCGGCCCGGGCAGCACCATCATCGGGACGCCTGCGGCCGCTATCGCCGCCCCTGCCGCCATCTCGACCGCGCCGGCGACCTTATGCACGGGCGAGGGCCCAGCGGGGCCGCCCGGTCTCCGATCCGACGAAGCCACGCCGGAGGCCGCCGTGAAACCGGCGCCCACCCCCGCACCGGGCTCCGACGCGGACCCTGCGTCTGCGGCCGCACCGGCGACCGTCGCCTCATCGGCTGCGGCGCCCTCGTCCCTGCGATCAAAATCTTCGCTCGAAGCCGCCATGGCACTCATCCTCCTCATCACGGGGCTGCAGAACCCCAAACGGCTACAGATACCTACCCGTAACGCTCTCGCGGCAAGCGGCAACCCGCGTCGGCGTGCCCGCGCACACGATTCGTCCACCCCGCCTCAAATTAGCGCCTGTCCCCAATTTGAGGGGTCGGCAGCTTCATCGATGGCCGCGCGCTCTTGATCGTGTCGAGCAGACCGCCTGCGGCATCGGCGGCCTTCTCCACCGTCGCCGTCTTGGCGAAGGATTTGATCACGTCCTTGACGAACTGCTGCAGGTCGGGGTCGAGCCCCTCGACCGCATCGAGCATGAGCGGGATCGTGTTCCTCCGATCCGCCATGATATCGGAGAACCTCGCGGCCCCGGTCACGCCGATCACGTCGAAGAGCGCGTCGACGAAGCGCTCGCGCTCGGCAAGCGTGTACTTGTCCATCCATGCGTCGAGCGTGGCGTTGAAGAAGCGCGATGAAGCCGTGTAGCCCTCGGCCGGCACGAACGCGCAGCCGTCGACATCGACCTCCCAGAGGAACGGATTGTGCTGGAAGAGCGAGAAGCCGCCGCTTTCGACGATGAGCGGTTCGCAATCGGGCGCCTCCGACAGGACGGCCCCGATCATCGTCGACTTGGGAACCGTCTTCACCATGATGGGGAGCGCAGCGCGATAGGCGTCCGACGAGCAGAACTCGCGGTGGAAGCCGGGACCGTCATGGGAGTACACCCGGACGATGCGCTCCCGGTGCTCGGGCGCGCACGTCGCCGCGGCGTACACCGCGAGGTTGCCGCCCTTGGAATGGCCGCCCACATAGAGCGGCCCGGGCATCCGCCCCGCCACGGCGTCCAGATAGGAGCGCGCCTCCTCCTGGGCGGGAACCGGGTTAAGGAAGGTCATGTTGAAGTCTTCCTTCCATCCCACGATCGTGGAATCGGTCCCGCGAAACGCGATGTAGGACGATCCATCGGGTAGGTAGAACGTCATCGCCGCAAACTGCTCCTCGCTCCCGCGGCTCGTGGTGAAGCGGAACTCCGCCAGCCGTGCATCGCGAAAGCGCGGACTGGAGCACACGGCGAACAGTAGCTCGCGGCTCCCCTCGGGGTCCCAGCTCGAGCCGAACATGCTCTCGAACGACTCCGCCCGCAGCAGCTCGTGCAGGGCGATGCCCTCCGCCTGGCACGCGGCCCCTTGGGCGGCGCCGAGATGCGTGTAGGCGAGCCATGCGAACACGAGGCTGTCGACCGCGCAGAGCGGCCGCTCGTCGAACGTATCCATACGCTGCTGCGCGTAGGTGAGAAACGTGCCCGCCCCCTTCTGCCGCCTGATCGGCAGCGACCTGTCCTCCATCATCGCACCTCGCTCCTCATCGACGCCTCCATGCACCCGTTATGCCCATTGTAGGCCCGGGGGAATCCGAAGACGACCCCTGCGGCGAGACGCGGCCCCACGGCGCGCGGCGGCTAGGGGCGCAGGCGGGTCAGCAGCTCGGAGGCGACCTCCATGCAGTCGCCCACCACGCGATAGTGGGCCGATAAGAATACGGGGGCGTCCGGGTCGTCGTTCACCGCGATGACGGTCTGCGCGCCGGCGATGCCCGCGACGTGCTGGATGGCGCCCGAGACGCCCAGGCTGAGCAGCACGCGCGGCGCCACCGCCACGCCGGTCTGGCCCACCTGGTGCCACGAGTCGAGCCATCCCGCCTCGACGATGGGCCGCGTGCAGCCGAGCTTCGCGCCCATGGCATCCGCCAGCTCCCGCACGACCGCCAGGTTCTTTTTCGACCCGATGCCGCGACCGACCACCACGAGAACGTCGGCATCGGTGATGCGGTCGGAGTCGGCACCGCGGTCGACGCCGTGCAGGACCGCGCGCGGAACCACGCCGTCCGCCAGCCCCGCATCGACCACCTCGCCCGCGCGGCCCGCATCCGGCGCGGGGGCGGCGAAGATGCCCGGGCGGACGGTCGCCATCTGCGGACGATGCGAGGGGCACTCGATAGTCGCCATCAAGTTGCCGCCGAACGCCGGGCGCGTCTGCTGCAGCAAACCCGTCCGGCGGTCGATGGAGAGCACCGTGCAATCGGCGGTGAGACCCGTCTCCAGGCGGACGGCGACTCCCGGGGCGAGCTCGCGGCCGAACACCGTCGCCCCGTACAGGATCGCCTCGGGTCGGCGCTCGCGGGCGAGGGCGCAGATCCATTCGGCGTACACCTCGGCATCGTAGGAGGCGAAGCGCTCGTCGCGGCAGCGCAGCACCGCGTCGGCGCCGGCGGCGACCAGGGAGCCGGCATCATCGCGGACGCCGAATTCCGCCAGCAGGGCGACCACGCGGCAACCGCGCTCATCGGCGAGACCGCGCGCCCTTCCCACGAGCTCGTACGCCACCTCGAGCACGCGCCCCTCGGCATCGACCTGGGCGAACACCCATATGTCTCGATACGATGCGAGGCCGCGAGCGGACGCCGCCCCATCACGCTCGATGGACAGGGCGTCGACCGGGCACGCCTCCACGCAGGCGGCGCACAGGATGCACGAATCGGTCACCGACGCGCACCGCGCGCCGCGAGGACCCTCGACCACGATACCGTCGTTGCCGCAGGCGCGCACGCAGCGCCCGCACCCGATGCACAGCTCGGGATCGACCCTCAACCCGCTCATACACCCATCTCCTTCAACAGGGCCGCCAGGGCATCAGCCTGCTCGGCGGCGGCGCCGTCTATCGAAACCGCCTCGGACGCGCGCTCCGGCACGAACGATCGAACCACCTGGGTGGGAGAACCCGCCAATCCGATGCGCGACGGGTCGGCGCCTACGTCGGCGGCTGACAGCACGGGAATATCGACGGCCTGCGCCGCACGGATACCCGTGATGCTCGCCATCCTCAGATGCGCGACATCCTTCGTCACCGTCAAGACGGCGGGCAGGGGCAGCTCGGCCACGGCCTCGCCGCCATCCACCTCGCGGCGGGCGACCACCGCGCGCCCATCCACCTCGAGCAGCTCGGTTACGCCCGCTGCGCACGGCATGCCCAGCGCGCCGGCGAGCTCGGGGCCGATCTGGGCCGTGTCGCCGTCGACCGCCATCTTGCCGCACAGCACCATGTCGCGCACGCCCAGCCATTCGACGCCGCGGGCGAGCGCATGGGTCGTCGCCAGGGTGTCCGCGCCGGCAAACGCGCGATCGGAGAGCAGCAGGCCGCGGTCGGCACCGCGGGCGATGCAGTCGCGCAGCAGGGCCTCGGTCGCGGGGATGCCCATGGAGAGCACCGCCACCTCGCAGGGCAGCCCCTGCTCGCGGCGCTCGTCCTTGATGCGCAGCGCCACCTCGAGCGCCGCGGCGTCGAACGGGTTGATCACCGCCGCGCCGCCGTCTCGGATGATGGTGTTCGTCTTCGGGTCCATCTTAACCTCGGTGCTACCGGGCACCGCTTTCACGCATACGATGATCCTCATGCCCGTTCCTCCCCGCATGCCGCGCTTCCCCTCGCATCAAGATAGCCCTCGCCGAACAGGTTTCCCCGCCCCAGCCGCCCGGCGGGATCGAGCTGCAACTTCAGCGACGCCATCTCGCGCACATGGGCCTCTCCATACATGGTCAGCAGGAAGTCGCACTTGAGCTTGCCGACGCCGTGCTCGGCGGAGACGGCGCCGCCCATCGCCGTAACCTCGCGCGCCCACAGGCGAAACAAATCCTTGCCCAAGGCGAACTCCCGCTCGTCGCGCGGAAGGATGTTCACGTGCAGATGGTTGTCGCCTATGTGGCCCCAGGTCGCCGACTCGAGGCCGGCCTCGGCGATCGTGCGCCGATACAGCGCCATCACATCGTGGAGCCGTTCGTCTGGAACCGACATATCGGAGCCCAGCTTGGTTATGCCCGGCGTGCTCCGGCGTCGCAGATCGATACGCATGTTGACGCACTCGGGAACCGCGTGCCTGAACAGCCGCTGGCGCTCGCGGTCGACATCGGTGCGCGCCACCCAGGTATCCTCCTCGCTCGCGTCCGCCTCGCGCAACAGCTCGCCGAGCGTGCCGAGCGCCGCCATCGCCCCCTCTTCCGTCTCGCACTCGAGCTCGACGAACACGCACGCCCCGTAGGCGGTGGGAACGGCGGGAAGCGAGGCGAAGGAGGCGCCCTCGCCGTGAACCTCGCGCAAGACGCCGAGCGCCTCGCCGTCGAAGTACTCGAACGCGCTCGCCTCCTTCAAGCGGGGACGCGCGGCCGCGACGAAATCGAGCGCCGCCGCCTCATCTCCGAAGAAGCAGTTGACACCCCACACCACCTGCGGAAGCGGCATCAGGACGAGTTCGAGCTCGGTGATCACGCCGAGGGTCCCGTCGGATCCGATGAAGAGGTCGATCGCATCCATATCGTCTTCAACGGCGTAGCCCGATGCGTTCTTGGTATGCGGCATCTCGTACGTCGGCAGGTCGAGACGGATCGTGCGCCCCTGCTCGGTCGCGAGGACGAGGGTTCTGCCATGCGCGCGCTGTTCGCCGCGACGCAGCGACAGCATCTCGCCGTCCGCAAGCGCGACACGGAGCGCGCTCACGCGATGCCGCATGGGGCCGTAGCGGTAGCTGCGGGCGCCCGAGGCGTTGCAGGCCGCCATACCGCCCACGCATGCCGAGGTCTCGGTGGGATCCGTGGGAAAGAACTGCTCGGGAGCGGCATACAGCTCCTCGAGCGACACGAGCGATGCCTCATCCCAACCCGTCGTGGGGATCGTCTTCGCATGCAGGTGGCGACGGAGCTCCGACGACACGACGCCCGGCTGCACGCGCAGGTGGAATACGCCCGCCCCATCACGGCGAAGGCCCAGGAAGGCGTTCATCTTGGAGAGGTTGAGCACGTGGCCGCCATGGGGCACCGCGCCGGCCGCCAAGCCGGTGCGCGCGCCCTGTACCGTCACCGGCACCGAGGGCTCGGACTCCGCCAGGACGCGGAGTTGCGCGCACAGCTCGTCTTCCGTCGTGGGGAACGAGATGGTGTCCGCCTCGCCCTGGGAGCGCGATTCGTCGCGTCGGTATTCGTCGAACTCGGCGTTCATCGGTTTGAATTCCTGCATAGACGCCCGTTCCCCTCATGCTCTTTAGCGTGTTAAAGCGTAAGGGCAGTATGCCGCACGATTGTTTCGACTCGTTAACGCGACGATTTATGACGGACCTGTGAAGCGAAAAATCTCGAAAAATAGCTGCGCGGGCGGACGGGCGCTCTACCCGCGGTTGTTCGGATCTTGTAAGGTCACCGGTGCCGTGCTGTAAGATTCGCCTGCTAGGCTATGCCTCCCATCGCCCGCGGAGACCTGGTACCCCCCGCGGCATGACGCAAGGAGGTTGTATGGCACTGTACCTACCGAAGCAGCATCTTGCGATCGAGGTCGTCGACGATCCGGAGAGCGCCCCCGTCGACCCCGACGCCTTCCCCGAGCTGTCCGTGGCGACGGTGACCGTGGACCAACTCGCGAATCCCCAGACGATCAGCTGGTACGCCCAGCGGGCGATGGGCCATGCCCTGCGACGCGAAGCCGCCATCCGCGACATCGCCCAACCCGACGACGAGCTCCCCTGCCTCGAGGCCGCAAACTGACAACCCCGCAAGGCAGGGAGCGCACCGTAGGACGGCGCATCCCTGGCTTGCGGGGCAAACTGGCCCCACGGTCGCCGTCTAGGCCCTCATTCGGAGCAGGTTGCCCCGAAGGCGGCGGCACAGCCGCAGGCTAAAGGAGACGAAACATGCAAACGCCCCGACCGCGTGATTTAGCCGCAAGGCGAGTCAAGTTGCCCCGAAAGACAGGGTGCGCACGCCTTAGGGCGGCGCGACTCCGGCTTGAAGGGCAAATTGGCCGCCTGGTGGCTAAATCACCGTGACGCGGCCGTTGGAGCCAACGATCCCCTTCACCTCCGCGATGAGCGGAATGGAGCGGGCGTTCACGCGTGTGGGGATCTCGGCGCGCATGGTCTGGCCGTCGGCTTGCTCGACGAAGAGCTCGACGCGGTCGCCGCCGGGGTTGGTGGCAAGCACCGTGGCCAAGCGCGACATATTGCTCTGCGTGAAACGCGAGCTGGGCACCATGACCTCGAAGACCTTGGGCCGGTTGGTCTCCTCGTTGAGCTCGAGGGGCAAGATCTCCTGCGCGATGATCTGGTCTCCGCGGTCGGAGCGCTCGAGCTTGCCATGGACGCGGATGAAGGCGTCGGACAGCACGGCGCCCGTCTCGGGATCCGTCTCGCCGTACAGGCAGCTCTCGGCAGCCTTGTACGTCTTGGGGAAGACCACAACCGTGGCCTCGCCTTCCATATCCTCGAGGGTGACGATGGCCATGGGGTCGCCATTCTTGGTGACGCGCTTGGAGACCTCGGACACCATGCCGGCGAACCAGAAAGGCTTGCCCTCGGGAATCTCCTGGTTGATGGTGCCCTCGCCATTGGGCGCCATGGTCTCGTAGCCGGTGTCGATCTGCGAGAGCGTAAACTCGCGCGCCTTGCCGAGCGCGTACTCGTAGGGGCGCAGGGGATGGTCCGAAACGTAGATGCCCAAAACCTCGCGCTCCTGCGAGAGCTTCATGTGGCGATCCCACTCGTTGCCATCCGGATCGGGGATCACGACCTCGAAGCCCGAGCCCTCGACATCGCCGAAGACGTCGAAGAGCGAGGTCTGGCCGCTCGCACGGTCCTTCTGCCGCTTGGTGGCGGCATCGATGATGTTCTCGGGATTGGCCTTGTCCACGAAATGCATGAGCTGACGGCGCGGATACCCGGTAGCATCGAAGGCGCCTGCCTTGATAAGGGCCTCGATGACGCGGCGGTTGGCCTGGCTCGAGTCGACGCGGTCGACGAAGTCGTGCAGGTTCTTGTACGGGCCGTTCGCCTCTCGCTCGTCGATGATCGCCTGGGCGACGCCCTCGCCCACGCCGCGGATGCCGGCCAGGCCGAAGCGCACGCCCTCGGACGTGGCGGTGAACTCCTTGCCGGACTCGTTGACATCCGGCGGCAGGACCGCGATGCCGTCGTGGCGGCACGCGGAAACGTAGTGCACGATCTTGTCGGTCTTGCCCGTATAGGAGGTGAGCACGGCGGCCATGTACTCGTTGGGGTAATGGGCCTTCAGCCAAGCGGTCTGCATAACCAGGATGGCATAGCCGGCGGAGTGCGACTTGTTGAACGCGTAGGAGGCGAACTCGAGAACGTCGTCCCAGATGCGCTGGGCGGTCTCGCGCTTGTAGTTGTTGCGCTCCGCACCATTCATCCAGTGGTCGTAGATGGTCTCGTCCTCGCCATCGGACCATTTGAATACCTGGTCCGTGAGCATCTTGATCTTCTTCTTGGCAACGGGCTTACGGATACGGGAGTCCGATTCGCCCTTGGAGAAGCCGCACATCTCGACCGAGATGAGCATGACCTGCTCCTGGTAGACCATGGTGCCGTAGGTCTCGCCCAGGATGCCGTCGAGGCGCGGGTCGTAGGAGACCGCGGGCTCCTTGCCGTTCATGCGGTTGATGTAGCTGGTAACCATGCCGGCGCCCAAGGGGCCCGGACGGTACAGGGCGATCAGAGCGACCACGTGCTTGTACTCGGTGGGCTTCATGTTCTTGATGGTGGCCGTCATGCCCGCGGACTCGACCTGGAAGACGCCCGCGGTACGGCCGGCGCTCATAAGCTCGAAGATCTTGGGATCGTCGAAGGGGATCTTGTCCGGGTCGATATCGATGCCGTAGTTGGCCTTGATGTTGGCCTTAGCCTTCGAGATGACCGTGAGGGTGCGCAGGCCCAGGAAGTCCATCTTGAGCAGGCCCATGTCGGCGACCGTATGGCCTTCATACTGGGTGATCTCGACGCCGCCCTTGGTATCGAGCTTGGTGGGCACGTGCTCGTTGACCGCGTCGCGGCAGATGAGGACCGCGCACGCGTGCACGCCCTCGCCGCGGGTGAGGCCCTCGATGGAGAGCGCGGTATCGATGATGCGGCGGGCGTCGTCGTCCTGACGGTAGGCATCGGCGAAGTCCGGGCTGTAGAGGTCCTCCTTGCCCGGCTGCTTCTCGAGCACCTGGCGAAGCTTCACGCCCGGGTCGGCCGAGACCATCTTGGACAGGCGCTGGCCCATGTAGACGGGGTAGTCCAGCACGCGCGCGGCGTCGTTGATGGCCTGCTTGGCCTTGATGGTGGAGTAGGTGATGACGTGGGTGACCTTCTCGGGGCCATAGAGCTGTCGAACATGCTCGATGACCTCGAGACGCCGCTCATCATCGAAGTCCATATCGATATCGGGCATCTCGGTACGTTCGGGAGAGAGGAACCTCTCGAACATGAGGCCGTTCGACAGCGGGTCGAAGGTGGTGATGTCCATGGCATACGCGACGAGTGCACCCGCGGCCGATCCACGGCCGGGACCGACGCCGATGCCGTTTTGCTTGGCCCAGCGCACGTACTCCGCGACGATGAGGAAGTAGGCCGCGAAGCCCTTGTCGCAGATGACCTTGTATTCGAACTCGAAGCGCTCGCGGATGTCGACGCCGCCGATCTCCTTGCCATCCCAGTCGTCGCCGTAGCGAAGGGCGAGGCCCGCCTCGCACTCGCGGCGAAACTGGCTCTCATGTGTCTCGCCCTCGTCGAGCAGCGGGTAGTTGGGCAGGATGATGCTGTCCCAGTCGAGCTCGACGTCGCACTTCTCGGCCAGCTCGACCGTGTTGTCGCACGCCTCGGGGCAGTACGGGAACATCGCGCGCATCTCGTCTTCGGTCTTCATGTAGAACTCGGATCCCTGCATGCGCATGCGGTTGGGGTCGTCCACCTTGGAGTTCATGCCGATGCACATCATGACGTCCTGGATGGGGGCGTCGTCGCGCGTGAGGTAGTGGAAGTCGTTGGTGGCGATGACCTTGACGCCGATCCGCTTCGCGATCTCGATGAGCTGGCGGTCCATCTGCTCGTCGGTCATGCCGGAATCGGTGGTGATGCCGTGCTCCTGGATCTCGATATAGAAGCTTCCGGGCTCGAACAGGTCGCGGAAGGTCTCGGCCCACTGGAGGGCCGACGCCATGTCGCCGCGGTCGATGCACTTGGGGATGATGCCGGCGATGCACGCCGAGCTGGCGATAAGGCCCTCGCGGTGGCGGCGCAGGTTGTCCAGGGTGACGCGCGGCTTATAGTAGAAGCCGTCGACCGCGGCCTCCGACACCGTCTGCATGAGGTTGACGTAGCCCTGCTCGTTGCGGGCGAAGAGCACCATATGGTAGAGCTCGGGCTTGCGGTCGCGGGCGAGCGTGTCATCCGGCGTGAAGTAGACCTCGCAGCCGAAGATGGGCTTGATGACCAGGGGCGGCTTGGTGGAGTCGAGGCTGCCCTCGGCGTCCCATGCGGCCATATCCTTCTGGAACTGGGCGTAGGCGCGCGGATCGGCCTCGGGATCGGGCTGCTCGAGCTCGTCGCGGCGCCCCTTCTCGAGGAACGACTTGTCGTGGCTCCAGGTCTTGTACTCGGGCGTGCCATGGTTGATGGCGTCGCAGGCGAGACCGAGCTCGGGGATGCCGTACATGTAGCCGTGGTCGGTGAGCGCCACCGCCGGCATGCCGAGGTCGACCGCGCGCTTGACCATATCCGAGATACGGGTCGCGCCGTCGAGCATCGAGTACTCGGAGTGGTTGTGAAGGTGGACGAATGCCATGTGCCGTTGTCTCCGATCTGATGTGCTAAAGAATCTGCTTGGGCGCGAAGCGCGACGGAGGCGCGCACTGCGCAACCCCGCCCCTTCGGCCCCCTTTTCGAACGCTACCGATTGTAACCGAGCATGCGGACATCCGTTCGTATGTCCAGCCGGCAATCGAAAGCACCATAGCTTGTTCGCCCCGCGCAACGCCGGACGGGAAGCGCAGACGACAGCGCCCGCATCCGCGGGGAACGGATGCGGGCGCTTGACACCGGGATGCTGCTGCAGGCGGGACTCGGGGCACCGCGCCCCATGGGCTCGCCAGCCTAGTGCGTGACAAAAACCTCCGTCCCAAAATGAACCACCTGGGGTTGGGCGGGGGCCGAGGGGTCGGGGACCTCCACGCGAACGAACTTGAGGGCAACGTCGGTGTAACCCGCGCGACGCAGGACATCGGCGTAGACGCGGGCCTGCAGGGCGTGCTTCTCCTGCAGCTGCTCGGGCGACTCGGCCGGGCTGCCGCCGGTCTTGTAGTCGATAAGCAAAGCGCAACCCGGACGGGCAGGATCGGTGCACAGCAAATCGATGGCGCCTTCGGCGAACTCGCCGAACTCCTGGGAGAACTCGTCCATACCGAGCGTGTAGAACGGCACCTCCGCGCGGCGGCACGGCCAGGAAAGCGCCTCGGCGCGCACGTCGCTGGCGAGCCAGCGCGCCATCGCGTCGTCGAAGCGCGTGCGCTGCTCGGGCGTGCAGCCCCAGTAGCGGCACAGGGCGTCGGCGCGCTCGACGGGCAGCTCGCCGCGGTCGAGCTCGATCAGCCACTGGCAGGCGGCATGGAACGCGCTGCCCAACGCCGTGGGATCGCCCACGCGCGCAGCCGCGAGCGCGGCGTCGCGCTCCTCATGCATGGCGGCGACCTCCTCGGGCGTCGCGGCCTCGCTCGCCAGGGCGCCCTCGTCTGCCGAAGCATGCGAAGCAGCCGCGGCGCGATCCTCCTCCTCGGCGTGGAGCGCCGCCGAGATGGACGAGTAGCTATACGACGAGCGCGCGGGACGGGCGGCCGGCACGACGCGCCGATACACCGAGCCCGGCTCGACCACGGTGAAGCTGTCGGACTCCTCGGCGGGAACGGGGGCGGCATCGGACGCCGGAACGGAAGCGGCTTCGGCCTCCCCCGCGGCTTCGGTGGAAGCGCCCGCGTCCGCCGGCAACGGGGTGCCCGCCACGAGACGACCCTCGGAAACGTAGGCGTTGGGTTCGTAGGCCACCCCGCCGCTCGCGAAGCCCTTGAGCGCGATGAGCTCGAAATCCCCCGGCTGCGCGTTGTCGAACACCAGGCGGTCGCAGGCGAGCGACGCGCCCTCATCGGGCAGGATGCGCTCGAGCACCGAAGGCGTGAGGTCGCGCTCGGGCTTGAGGGCGAGCTCGGCCACGCGGCCGCGACCGACCTCGGCATCGAGCGCGAGCAGGCACACCTCGCGCGCACGCGTCATGGCGACGTAGAGCAGGCGCGAGCGCTCCTCCAGCGCGAGCCGGTCCTCCTCGTCGCGCATCGACATCCAGGCCTCCGCGGCCGACCCCGTGGCGCAGACGTCGTCCACGAGGCTCGCATCGAGCCACGGGCCCGTGGCTCCGCTGCCCGATAGGAACTTCTTGAACTGCTTCTCGACCTCGGATCCGTCGACGAAATTGCCCGCCGAATCGCGACCGTGCGGGAAGCGCGCGGGCAGCGCCGCCACGCCCACGGTGCCGTCCTCGCGACGCGCCATCTGCATGCGGTCGCCGTTCGGGCGAATGCCGAAGCACTCGGAGACCGCCACCACCGGGAACTCGAGGCCCTTGCTCGCGTGCACCGTCATGATGCGCACGGCGTTGCCGCCCTCCTCGTTCAGCGCGCCGGGTGCCTGCTTGCCGGACAGGAAGCGGTCGTAGGCGAGCGCCACCTGGCGTGGCGCGTTGCCTACCTCGGCCTCCGCCTCGGCGAGGGCATCGAGCGCTTTGAGCATGTTCGCGGCGGCGGCGCGCCCCTCGGCGCCGCGCGCTTCCAGGCGGACCATCAAACCTGACTCGTTGACCACGTCGCGGGCGATGCCCGCCAAGCTGTCGCGGCCGACGCGACGCAACGCGGGGCGCAGCACCGCGCGGGCGCGATCGAGCAGCGGCAGCTCGCCGAAACCGGGCGCGTCCTCGTCGGTCAGAAGGCCCGCCTCGATATTGCGGCGACGGGTCTCCCCCGTCTGCTGGTCGAGCGCGGTGGAGAGCGCCAGGAACTCCTGGGCGCCCAGGGCGAACAGCGGGGAAGCCAGCAGCGGGGCCAGGCCCTGCGCCGTATCCATGAGGTTGCCGAGCGTGTACGCGAGCGCGCGGACCGTCTTGGCCTCCTCGGTGCCCGAGAAGACCGAGCCGCCGCTGATCACGCAATCGAGCCCCTCGGCG
>NZ_JADNJJ010000007.1:0-5470 GCF_015554865.1 Collinsella sp. D33t1_170424_A12
CGGGGACGGCTTCGAGCCAGCGCCGCCAGTCGAGCCAGCGCCGCCATTGCCGGCAGCGCCGCCGTTGTTGCCGCTACCGCCGCTGCCGCCATGGCCGCCGTCGCCCGAACCGCCGGCACCGCCAGGCACCCAATCAGGATCAACCAGCGCGGCGCCGAAACCAAACGCGCGGTCGGCGGTGATGTTGCCATCATGCGTGAGCGTATACAGCGCACCATGGGCGAGCTCCGCCAGCGACGGGATATTCGGAACCATGTCGCCCGGCCTCTCCCCCAGCAGGCCCAGGATAGCGCTCAGGTTGCCGATGGCGCCCAGAGCGATATCGATGGCGATGTTGCCCTTCTCCTTCACCAACAGGTCGCTGAACTTGATCTTGATCTTCGCCAGCATGGCGTTGAGCTTGCCCAGGTTGCCGGAATCGTTGATCGTCGCACGCAGGAAGCTGATGAGCGATCCGTCCGACACGGGATTGCCATCCTGATCGGCACCGGTCAGCTTGATGTTGGCCGTAGCGGCCTCGACCCATGCGGGGCAGGTCTCATCGCCAAACAGATGGTCGCCGTAGGCAAACTTGATGAGGTCGAACAGCGTCTTGCCGTCGGAGGCGTTCTGGGTAACGAGAACCTCCACCAGACTGCGCAGCAGGTCGAGCGTGTTCTCCTTGCCGTCCACCAGCATCTGGGAATCGATGCCCTCGTACACGGGCTTCAGGAACTTGGCCAGCGACTCGGCGGTGATGTAGTACGACCAACCCGCCGCGGTGGCCATGGGCTCGCTCACCAGCGCCACGCGCAGCGCGGCGATGGTCTTGCTATCGAAGGTGAGCGCGATGGGCTCGACACCGGCGCCCGCCTCCATCTTCTGCACCATCACGCGCTGGTTCTCGGGATTCGCCCAGATGCCGGCGCTGCCGATGATGGGCAGCTCGATGATGATGGCCGCATCCTGCGACTGGGGCAGCATCCCGTGCACCATGGCGAACAGCGCCGGATCGAGCGCCTCGGCGGTGCCGTCGCCCACGCCCATGCCGGACAGCAGGCTGGCGATCAAGGGCTTCACGCCGCCGTTATCGGCCGCGGCATCCAGCATGGGCGCCACCAGGGCGTCGGCGATCATCGTCTTCACAACCTCGACTGACAGCAGGCGCTCGTCGCCGTAAGCGGTGATATCGTCGATGCGCTGCAGCGCGCCCGTCGCGAAGTCGT
Source organism: Collinsella sp. D33t1_170424_A12 (assembly GCF_015554865.1). Taxonomy (NCBI): domain Bacteria; kingdom Bacillati; phylum Actinomycetota; class Coriobacteriia; order Coriobacteriales; family Coriobacteriaceae; genus Collinsella; species Collinsella sp. D33t1_170424_A12. Next base: position 1,206 of record NZ_JADNJJ010000007.1, read on the forward strand.
GATAATCGACCGAGCCGAGCGCGTGGCTCTCCAGCGACAGGGTCACATCGACGTCGGCGGTACCGGCGACTCGCTTCCACGACAGCTCGGCGAAGCGGATATCGCTCGGATACGTGACGGTCGCGCAGGTCTCGACGTCGTACAGCACGCTGCCGGCCTTCGTCGTGACGCTCGCGATGTCGTTGGCGTGCATATGGCCCGTGAACACCACCGAAATGCCGGCGTCGGCGTAACGACGCTGGCACTCCTCGTAGTTGTCCACCAGATACTCGCCCATCAGCTGCGGCTCCATATCGAAGTGGGGAACGACGCCGTGGTGCTGCGTGGCCAGGACGATGTCGCCGGCGGCGCGGGCCTGCTTGGCCTGGTTCTCCACCCAGGACAGCAGCTTCTCGCCCACCACGCCCGACGTCACGTGCTCGTCGCGGTCCAGGCCGTTTTGGTCGGTGGAGTACTTGCAGGAGTCGACGGCGATGATCGTGATGCCCTTGGCGGGGCGCACGACGTACGAGAGGCTGCCGCCGCGCTCGCCGCCCTCGTCGAACTTGGCGATGGCCGCGTCGTAGCCGCAGTCCTTCCACAGCTCCTTGAACGCAAGTGGATCAACCAGGTCGGTGTGCTCGGCGGTGCCGCTGGAGAAGTCGCGGCCGTTGTCGTCGTTGTTGATGTCATGGTTGCCGTTGATGACGCAGAACAGGGTGTTCTTGCCGGCGGCGGCCAGCGCGTCGCGGGCAGCCACGAACTTCTCGTGCAGCTCGCGATGGCAGGTGAGCTCGCCGTCCTTGGTGAGGTCGCCCGATGCGATCACGATATCGGGCTGATAGGCAACGATCTCGTCCATGGCCTTGTCGATGATCGCACCGGACTCGCGGAACATCTTGCGGTCGGAGTTCTCGGCGATCATGAAGTCATGGCAATCGGACCACAGGGTCTTGGAGAAATAATGCAGGTCGGAGATGTGGGCGATCTTGATCTTGCTGGGGTACTCCGCTGCGCCGGCTGTGGCGGCAGCGGCCGTAGCCGGGCGCATCGAGCACGCTGCAGCTGCGGCTCCCGCACCCAGCACGGAAAAGCGAACGAAGTTACGACGGCTCATCGCATGCTGTGTCATAAACACTGGCTCCTATCACGTATTGAAAGCAAAACGACCGCAATGCGGCCGCAACACAAGTATGGGGAGCACGTGTTAACGCCTCGGTGGGCCGCTGTTAAGCCTCGGCGAGTTCTTTGTAAGAATTGTTAGGCCATCGTGCGCGATGTAAGCGCTTCGTCTTGTTTTCTAATCCAGTGTTTAGGGCGGGGCGAGCGGGGCGGAAACGGCACAAGCGGATCGTGGGCGAAGATGACCGTGGAGCGGGGCGCGCCGCCAGAGCGGCTGCAGCCGGCGGGACCGACGAAGGCGACGCGACCGCAGGAAGAAAGCCCTGGCAAACGACCGCGGCGATTGGCGCGCACCGGGCAACACCGATACGAAAATCCGATGCAACGGCAACGGGGCGCCCGCCTTATGGCAAACGCCCCGCTGTATTCCGCTTTCCCACGCGCGGTCCCGGCGCGCGACAGCGCCTGCGCCGCCGCTTTCGGCTTATCCTGCGCGCTGCCCCGCCGAGCTATGGCAGTCGACCCAGCAGCAAACGAACTGCAAGCCTCGGTCCGTCGCCATAGGCGTTACAGGTCGCGCGCCTCGTAGAGCCTGACCGAAACAAACGCACTCGCTGCATACGCCGCCAGGGCGATAGCGAGAACGCCCAGCCCCAGCGCGCCGAAACCGCCCGTCTGCCGCGACGCCATCATGGCCCGGTCGAGCAGCGCCGCCGCCTCGCCGCCCATGAGGCCGATGACGACGAACGGCGCCACGCTCAGCAACAGCATGATGAACGGCAGCCACTGCGTCGCCTTGGTCTGTCCAAACTTGAAGTACGCCGGCAGCGTCACGCTACTCAACGCCAAGCCGATGCACGCACAAGCAAGCAGCCCCGCAAGAGAAGGCATGATGCCCTCGTCGCCCCACGACAGCATCTCCGCGAGACGACCGGTAAGCGGCACCGCCTGTCCGAACCCTACCAGCAGGGCGACGAGCACCGACGTGACCGCGGCGGCCGCGATCGCAACGATCAGGTTGAACGCGTATCGGCCCAGCACCACATCGCGACGCGACACGGGCAGCGCCAGGCGATACGCACCCCAACCGTTCTGTTCGTCATATGCCGAGCCTGTCGTCGACATGCCGAACATCATCATGATGAACGCAATGGACGGCAGCGCCGTAACCGTACCCATGCCCACCGCGATGCACGCCATGGTGAACGCCATCGTGAACAGCATCGTCTTGAGGTACTGCGTGAATATCGTGAACTCCATCTTCATCATACGAAGCATTACCGCTCGCCTCCCTTCAGCGCCGCACCGCGCAGCTCGAGCTCCTCGCCCCTGAGCGAAAGCATCATGTAATCGTCGATCGTCACCCGGTCGCACGGAATCTGGGGGAAGGAGCGAGCGAATTCGAAGCGATCGGGGACCAGCACGTCGATGCCGTATTCGTGCCGCATCGCACGCAGGACGGCCTGAGCCTGCATCCCCGCCATTATTTCCTCGAGTTCGGTCGCGCGGCAACGTGCCACGCCCATCAGGTCCGTGATCTCATCCTTCGCGCAGCTGAACACGATGCGCCCCTCGTCGATGCAGACGACCTCGTCGGCGATCTTCTCAAGATCGCTTGTGATGTGGCTGCTCATGAGGATGGCGTTGCGCAGACGGCCCTCGGCATCCTCGACGGCCACGAAGGCGCGCAGTATATCGAGCACCTCGTCACGCGCCATGGGGTCGAGCCCGGCGGTCGCCTCGTCCAGGATCAGCACGCGCGGGCTGTGCGCGAGCGCGCAGGCGAGGCTGAGCTTCATGCCCATGCCGCGCGATAGTCCTTTCACCGCTTTGGCGCCCTCGAGTTTGAAGCAGCCCAGATAGCGCTCGAACGCGGCGGCATCCCAGGTGGTGTATGCACATGCCATGAGCCTGCCGACTTCGGCAACCGTAAGGTGCGGGGGCACCGACACGGTGTCGAACACCACGCCGACCTCTTCCTTGATGCGCGACGATGCGCCCTTCAGCTCGCATGCCGGCACGCCCAGGATGCGCGCCTCGCCCCCATCCATCGAGATGAGGCCCAGCAACGCCTTGATCGTCGTGGACTTTCCCGCGCCGTTTTGACCGATGAAGCCCACGATCTGCCCCGGCTCAACTGCGAGCGACACGTCGTTTAACGTGAAACCATCGTAATGTTTCGTCACGCCGCGCGCCTCGATGAGCGGAGCGCCGTAAACCGTTGTTTCCATAGCTAGTCGTCACTCTCCAACAAGGTCCTCATCATCTCGATGAGCTCGTCATCCGGCAGGTCGAGCGAGCGCGCCATATCGATGGCAGCCCCCAGCTTGTCCTCGATCTGACGCAAGCGCTCCTCGCGAAGCAGCTCGGCGTTTCCACCGGCAACGAAGCTTCCCTTGCCCTGTACGGTTTCAATAAAGCCCTGGGCCTCTAGGTCCGCATACGCATGCTTGGTGGTGATTGCGCTCACGCGCAAGCTGTTCGCCAATGCGCGAATCGAAGGGAGCTGCTCGGCGGGAGCCAGGGCCCCCGACATGATCTGCTCCTTCACCTGCGAGGAAATCTGCTCGTAGATGGGCTTCGTGCTCGAATTCGAAATGATGATTTCCACGAAATTGAATCCTTCCCTACTGCGCCGGCAAGGCGTCCCTATGCCGGCCCGCACAGCGCCCCTTGACGTCCCAGGAGCGCCATGACCGAGTATAGGTGTATATACTCGATAGATACAGTATATACACACCTATACACAGCGCAAGGCTTTTTGAAGTGAAACGAGAAGACTGCACAATGGGGGGCACGTCGCCCGGCCCATTGAGGAGACGGTCATTCGATTGGGTCCAGCATGGCGCCGCAGGCTTACCCGCAGCGACGCGGCGGGGGCTCTTCCCGTCAGGATTCCGCGCGCGGACGGCGTTCGGCGACGATTCCTCCCGGCGGGGCGCGGCGGGGGGCCTCCCCGACAGGTTTCCGCGGGCCGCGGGCGCCTCCGCGCGCATCGCTCCCGACAAGGACGCGGGACCGCGGCTTCCTGACGCCCGGAGGGCCCGGAAGGACCCGATGGCGTCAGGAAAGCGCGGGCGCGGGCCGCCGGCGTCAGGTTTCCGGAAGAGCTCCCGGATGGAGCGGCTTTTCCTCTCGATAAGGCGACGCCGAGGGGCCGCGGC
>NZ_JADNJJ010000044.1:0-2818 GCF_015554865.1 Collinsella sp. D33t1_170424_A12
CAAGAGTTCGCTGCCTTCGTCGCCGAGGTCGACAAATCGAGGTTTAGCTTGCTAAAGGCATATAGGTTTATAATTGTGTTGTTTCGCGTGCTGTTTCCCGAGTATCGAATGAGAACGCCATGAACTTTGGATTTCTAAAGCGTACCGATGGGTATTACAATCTCTTTGCTGATGCCTGCATCGAGGCTGAGAAGATTTACGCGACATCTCCTGCGCTCTGTGCGGTTGGTTGTCGCAAGGCGCTCGAGCTGTCTGTTAAATGGGTTTACGCAATCGATAACTCGATCAGTATGCCGTATCGTGACAATCTTTCTTCGCTCCTTCATGAGCAATCGTTTAGGGAGTGCGTTGATGAGCGGGTTTGGCGTAGGCTCATTGGCGTAAACAAGCTCGGAAATCTCTCCGTTCACACGGAGCGCCGTGTCACCGCCGAGGATGCAGTCCTGTCGCTGAGGTCCCTCTTTGATTTCGTCGACTGGATCGATTATTGCTACGGCCCGGAATATGAGAATCGTCGCTTCGATGAGGCGAAGATCCCAAAGAAGGGCGTTCAGCTCACCCTTCAGCAGGTTAAGGCCATCAAGGCGCGCGAAGAGTTGATTTCTCAAAAGGACGAAGAGGTCAAGCGACTTGAGGCGCAGCTAAAGGCGATGAGTGCCCGCGCTACCGTTGATAAAGCCACCCACATCGAGGCACGCTCGTTTAATCCAGAGGAGATTAGCGAGTATAAAACGCGCAAGCATTACATCGATTGGGACCTTGCCCTTGCCGGCTGGAAGATGGACGAGAACGTGCTTGAAGAGCGCGAAGTCAATGGTATGCCCAAGGGAAAGGACTCTGATTCCGGTATAGGTTATATCGACTACCTGCTTTTGGGGAAAGATAATCGCCCTCTCGCCATTGTCGAGGCAAAGAGAACCATGTACTCTCCGCAGAAGGGCATCCAGCAGGCGCGCTTGTATGCGCGATGCCTGGAAGAAGAATGCGGTTACAAACCTCCGATCTTCCTTACGAATGGCTTCGAGACGTTTTTCCTAGATGACGACGCCGCGCCGATGCGTAAGGTAAGCGGCTTCTTTTCCCAGGATGAGCTGCAGAGGATAATCAATCGTCGAAACGGCACCGTTAAGCCAAGTACGTTACGGGTGAATGAGGCCATTGCTGGTGGTGGCAAACGCTACTACCAGGTGGAGGCCATCGAGCGCGTGTGTGCCAATATCGAATCGGGTCATCGCAAGAGTCTGCTTGTCATGGCCACTGGAACGGGAAAGACACGCGTTTCGGCTGCCTTGACGGACGTCCTCATGCGTTCCGGGCTCGTTAAGAACGTCTTGTTCCTTGCGGACCGCGTGGCGCTTGTTCGTCAGGCCAAAAGCGGCTACCAGGATTATCTGCCCAATGAGACGCTTTGCAATCTTGTATCAAACAAGGACGACCGCAATGCGCGCATTGTGTTTTCCACATATCCGACCATCCTCAATGCGATTGACAAGGAGCGCAATGAGGACGGTGACCTCATGTTCACCCCTGCGCACTTCGACCTCGTTATCGTTGACGAGGCCCATCGCTCCATCTTTAAAAAGTATCGTGCCATCTTTGATTACTTCGATTCCTTCGTGGTTGGTCTTACTGCCACGCCGGCGAATGAAGTCGATCGCAATACGTACGACTTTTTCGAGGTTGAGCGCGGAGTCCCTACCTACGTGTATGAATACAACACCGCCACGGAGGTTGATCATGTTCTCGTGCCATATTTTGGCATCGAGACTCATACGAGCTTCATGGATGACGGCATCACGTATGATGACTTGTCTCAAGACGAACGAGAAATCCTTGAAGAGGATTTCGAGGAGACCGGGCAGGATGTGCCTGAGAAGATTGAGTCACGCGAGATCAATCAATGGGTCTTTAACGAGAAGACGGTTGACAGCGTGCTAGAAACCCTTATGGAGAAGGGCATCAAAGTCGCTGGCGGTCAAACGCTTGGAAAGAGCGTTATCTTTGCGCAGAGCCAAAAGCACGCGCGCTTCATTGTCGAACGTTTCGGAAAGCTGTATCCAAATCTCCCGGGGGATTATATAAAGGCGGTTCTGCATTCCGATGATTACTCGCACACCATTATCGATGATTTCGAGGTCAAACCGTTGCCGGTCATCACCGTTTCGGTTGATATGATGGACACGGGCGTCGACGTACCTGAAATTGTCAATCTCGTCTTTTTCAAAAAGGTGCGCTCGAAGATTAAATTCTGGCAAATGATCGGGCGTGGCACCCGTCTTTGCGAAGGGCTTGAGGTCGTTGATCCGTTGGATGGCCCTTATGAAGACAAGGAGCGCTTCTTCATTTTTGATTGGTGCAAGAACTTCGAGTTCTTCCGGGAGCATCTCAATGTTTCGGAGGGAAAGATCGCCCTGTCTTTGACGGAGCAGGTTTTCCAGCGTCAAGCTGAATTGGCCATGCTCCTTCAAGAGAGCGCATTTTCAACCAGCGATTATCAGGGATGGCGCCAAGAGCTCGTTGAGGCCATGCATAGCCAGGTCGTTGCCTTGAACGATGACTTATTCTCCGTCCGCAGATATCGCCGCGAGGTCGAGAAATACCGTCGTATCGAATCTTTTCAACTGTTGAGCTCGACTTCTTTTGCCGAGCTTAAAATGCCGATCTCGATGCTTGTCGTTAATGATGAAGCGGATATCGATGCCTTAAGGTTCGATACTCTCATGTATGGCTATATGATTGCGGTATGTCAGTCTCAAAATTCCAGTAGATACGAATCCCGCCTGATTGCCATCGCTGCTTGTTTGCAGAAGGCCTCGAG
>NZ_JADNJJ010000045.1:0-30490 GCF_015554865.1 Collinsella sp. D33t1_170424_A12
GCTGGCTGCCGCCATCGAGCACAAGGTGGCCGCATGGGAGCAGCTGCTTGCAACGCGCCCCTCGCCCGGCCCTATGGCTCCGGTGCTGTCCGATTATTTCGACTTGGTTCCGCTGCTGGGCCATAAGGCCGCGGCGCTTTCGCCCAACGGCCTGCCGGTGGCGGTGGGCACGTTTACCGGCCTGGATATCTGGGGTCGCGCCTGCATTACCGCCGCGGACGGCTCCGAGCAGGAGCTGCCGTCCGAGGCCGTGATCGTCCGCGCTATCTAGGCCCGCGCAACCCCATCGCTCGGCAACGTGCTCGGAAAAGTGCCTGTCCCCAATCTGAGCGCTGCTCTGCTCAGATTGGGGACAGGCACTTTTCCGAGGTGGTCGGTTAGGCCTGCATGCGGCGGTAGATCTCGCGGATGCCCTTCAGGGTGAGCTGCTGGTCCAGCACGTCGAAGACGTCGGTGCACGTTGCGACCATCGCGGCGAGCCCGCCCGTGGCGATGACGCGCGCGTCGCTCGCGCCGAGCTCGCGCTTGATGCGCGCGACCAGGCCCTCGGCCATAGCGGCGGCTCCGCATACGGCGCCGCTTTGCACGGCTTCCACGGTGGTGCGGCCGATAGTGGTCGCGGGCGCCTCGAGCGGGATGCTTGCCAAGCGGGCCGCGCGCGCCGTGAGCGCGTCCATGGAGATGCGGATACCGGGCGCGATGGCGCCGCCGATGTAGTATCCGCGCTCGTCGATGACGTCGATGTTGGTGGCGGTGCCAAAATCCACCACGATGCTCGGCGCCCCGTAGAGCGCCACGGCCGCGGTGGCGTTGGCGACGCGGTCGGCGCCCACCTCGGCGGGGCGCGGCGCGTCGATGCGGGTGACCGCGGCAGTGTCGGCCCCCACCTGCAGCATGGAGACGCCCAGCTGCGCGGCCACGCCCTGCCATTCGCGTACGAGCTGCGGGACCACGCCGGCGAAGGCGATGGCCGTCACGTTTGCGAGGTCCTGTTCGTACATACGGAAATACCCCTGCAGACGCACGTGGATCTCGTCTTTGGTGAACGTGCGGTCCGTGGGCATGCGCCACGAGGCAACGAGGTCGTCGCCATCGAAAAGGCCCAGCGCGGTGTGGGTGTTGCCCATATCTACGGCAAGCAGCATGGTGTCTCCATTTTGGGTCGCAATTGCTTATGATTTGCGGTAAGTGCGAGCGCTCATTGTATACTGAATCATTGCATTCGACCCTCTATCTAGGTGCGGAGTAGACGCAAAATGAATAAAAAGGCAAAGCGCCGCCTGGTCGTCGTGGGCGGCATCGTGGTCATCGCCATGCTCGTGATCGTCGCCGTGGCCGGTTCCGGCGGAGCGGCGTCGTCGCTTTCCATCGCCGACGTCCTGGGCGGTTCGTACGAGGGCAAGAAGGTCCAGGTTTCCGGCTCGGTGGTGGCGGACTCGCTTGCCAGCGAGGGGGCTACGGCCATCTTCAAGATCGAGCCCGAGGGCGACGACGCCGGGGCCGATCAGCTCGAGGTCCAGTACAACGGCGCGCTTCCCGCGACCTTCGGTACGGGCGTGGTGGCCATCTGCACCGGCACCGTTGAGGGAAAGACCCTGCTTGCAACCGAGATGGTGACCAAATGCCCCTCCAAGTACGAGAGCGCCGAGGGCTCCCTCACCGTGAAGGGCCTGCTCGACCAGGCCGACACCATGCTCTTCAAGGACACCAAGGTGTGCGGCTACGTCCAGGGGCCCGTCAACGATGCCCAGGCTGCGTACCGCTTCACCATCGAGTCGCAGGGCGCCACGCTCGACGTGGTGTACGACGGCGGCTTGGACGAGCAGATCAAGGACGGCACGGCGGTGGTCATCTCCGGCCACCTGGATTCCGACGGCTCCTTCATCGCCACCGAGCAGCCCTCGATCGATTCGTCTATCAAGGCTTAGGCCCGCCCGACGCCTTTCACGCGCCCGCGCGCCGGATGATGCCGGCGGCGGGCGCTTTCCATACCAGGACGGGCCGTAAGCGCCCGCGTTGTGACCGCGCCGGGAGCCCGTGCACCCGGCATACGATCTACAAGGAGAAACGTCTATGGTTTCCATGCTGGGAAACGGCCTGCAGGTCTTTGCCATGCTGGCGGCGCTGTTGAGCGCCGCGGTGCTGCTGGTCGGCGTGAAGGGGCGCCGCGAGCGCCTGGTCAACGCCGGCTACCTCATGGTGTTCGGCACCACCATCGCCCTCACGCTGTGCATCGCCATCATCTTGGCCTGCTTCGTGACGGAGAACTACAGCCTGGCCTATGTGGTGTCGAACTATCCCAATACCGATAGCGCACTCAAGCCGCTGTACGAGGTATCGGCCGTGTGGGCGGGCCGCCAGGGCTCGCTGCTGCTGTGGACCTGGCTCATCTCGCTGTTCGGCAGCGTCGTGGCGTGGAAGCGCATGCGCGCCACGGACGACCTGTCCAGCAGCGCCCTCGCCGTCGCGCAGATCATCGTGGCGCTGTTCGCGGCCACCCTCGTCTTCTCGGAGTCCAACAACCCGTTCATGGCCACCGCGCCCGAGTTCCTCAACGCCGACGGCACGCTGGCCGGCAAGATCGGCGGCATGAATCCGCTGCTCATGCATTGGGCCATGATCTTGCATCCGCCGGCGACGTTCATCGGCTATGCCGGCATGACCATCCCGTTCGCCTACGCCATGGCGGCCCTCATCACGGGCGACCTGTCCGCCCGCTGGGTCGAGCTGTGCGACCGCTACGCCGTCTTCAGCTTCATCTTCCTTACCATCGGCATGGCGCTGGGCGCCGTGTGGGCCTATGTGGTGCTGGGCTGGGGCGGCTTCTGGGCATGGGACGCCGTGGAGAACGCCAGCCTCATGAGCTGGCTCACCGGCGTGGCGCTCATCCACAGCTTCACGCTCTACCGCAAGCGCGGCTGCTTCAAGCGCTGGAGCATGTTCAGCGCCACCATCACCTTCATCTTCGTGGTGCTGGGCACGTTCATCACGCGTTCCGGCCTGGTGCAGTCGGTGCACGCCTTCGCCGAGGACCCCGTGTCCACGTATTTCTTCCTGGGCATCATGGTTGCGGCGGGCATGGCCTTCCTCATCGGCTTGCTCTATCGCCACGGCCAGATGGACGATGACGACGAGATCGAGTCCCTCGTCTCCAAGAACGGTTCCTACTACATCACCAACCTGGTCATGATCGTGTCCGCCGTTCTCGTGGCCTACCTCACCATCTGCAGCGCGCTGCCCACGTGGATGCCGCTGGGCGGCAAGGTGATTCCCGCCGGCGCCTACAGCGCGGTGGCGCGTCCGGTGGGCACGCTGCTGTGCCTGCTCATGGCCGTTTGCCCCATGCTGGGCTGGCGCAAGACCGACGGTGCGGCGTTCGCCCGCACCATGCGCGTGCCGCTCATCTCGGGCGCCGTGCTGTTCGCCGGGCTGATGGCGCTGTTCGTGACGAAGTTCATGCCCGAGTACGACGCCATCGTGGCGGCGGGCGGCCCGGCCGCCCGGGCGCTGGTCGAGCAGGGTCCCAAGCTGTACTACTTCGCGCTCACGGTGCTGGGCTTCGCGGCGGCGGCGCTGCTGTTCACGTCCTCGCTGTACCTGCTGTCGCGCGGCGTGCGAGCCCGTATGCGCAACAAGGGCGAGAACCCGGTGCTGGCAACCTGCAACCTGTTCCGCCGCTCCCCGGCCCAGGCCGGCGGCTACCTCACGCATCTGGGCGTCGCCATCGTGCTGGTGGGCCTGGTTGGCTCGTCCATGTACGTCCAGGAGCAGACGCTCGACCTCGAGGCGAAGCCCGGTACGAGCGGCCGCGTGGGCGCGTACGAGCTGACGTTTGCGGGCCAGCGCGAATACACCGATTCGAACGACGACCTCATCAAGGAGGTCACGCTAACCGTGACGGACGCGTCGACCGGCGCCCAGCTGGGCACGCTCGCGCCGTCCATGGAGGTGAGCGCTTCCAACACGGGTCAGCAGACGCTGCACGCCGGCGTGCTCACCTTCCCCATGGAGGACCTGTTCGTGGCGTTCCAGGGCCTGAATGCGAACGGCACGCTGTCCATCAACGTGAAGATCAACCCGTTGATCCTGCTCAACTGGATCGGTGCGGGCGTGACGGTGCTGGGCATCGTGCTGGCGTTCACGCCGCGCCGCGCCACGCCGCTGCTGGCAGCCGACGAGCGCGCCGCCGCAGCGGGCGCATCGCCCGAGACGGTTGCTGTATCGGCGAAGGGCGGCCGCCGTGGCTAGCGCGCATGGCGGTTCCGCGGCCCCGCTCGCGGTGAGCGCCCGCGGCCTGGTGAAGCAGTTCGGCCGTCGTCGCGGACTGGATGGCGTGGACCTGGAGGTGCCGTCCGGCGCCTTCCTGTCGATCTTCGGTCCCAACGGCGCCGGAAAGACCACGCTCCTGCGCATGCTGGCGCTGCTTGCGCGCCCCACGCGCGGCGAGCTGTCGCTGCTGGGCGTCGATGCGCTCGAGGAACCGGATTCGCTGCGCTCCCGCATCGGCCTTATCTCGCATAAGCCGATGCTCTACGGCGACCTTACGGCCCGCGAGAACCTGCGGTTCTTCGCCTCGCTGTACGGCGACGTCGACGAGGCGCGCATCGACGAGCTGCTGCGCCTGGTCGAGCTCGACCATCGGTGCAACGACTGCGCGCGCACCTTCTCACGCGGCATGCAGCAGCGGCTCTCCATTGCCCGCGCGCTGGTGAACGACCCCGAGCTCGTCTTGCTGGACGAGCCGTATTCGGGCCTCGACCCGCACGCGGCCGAGCTTTTCGACGAGCTCATCGGGCGCGTGCGCGACGGCCGCACCTTCGTTATGGTGAGCCATGACCTCGAGAAGGGCTTCGCCATGTGCTCGCATGCGCTCATCCTGGCGCGCGGCCGCGTGGTGGTGTGCGCTGAGAAAGAGCGCGTCGACGCCGCGGCCTTCCGCGACCTGTACCTCGCAACCGTTGGAACGGGGGTGTCGTAACCGTGTCCCGTATCGAGAACGAGCGCGTCTGCGCGAGAGGTTCCGCCGGCCGGGCGCCGCGTGCGCTGGCCCAGTATCGCGCCTTGCTTGCAAAGGATGTGCGCCAGGAGCTTCGCACGCGCGAGATGCTCACCTCCATGGGCGTGTACGCGCTGCTGGTGCTCACCATCTACGGCGCCGCGCTCGCGCAGGTGGGCGATAAGCTCCAGGTGGTGTCGTTTGCCGGCGGCCTGCTGTGGGCGCTTGTGATCTTCACGAGCCTGCTGGGTCTCAACCGCAGCTTCGGGCACGAGACGGAGTCGGGCTGCCTGGAGGGCATCCTGCTGGCGCCCGTGGACCGCGCGGTGATCTTTTTGGCCAAGGCCACCAGCAACCTGCTGTTCTTGCTGGCGGTGGAGGTCGTCGTCGTTCCGCTGTTCTTCCTGTTCTTCCTCTCGGGTGCCGAGCTCGCGGCAACGACCCCGCTCATCGCGGTGCCGTTGCTTGTCGGCACGGTGGGCGTCGCCGGCGTGGGCACCCTGCTGTCCACCATGACCATCGACACGCGCGGTCGCGACGTGCTGCTGGCCATCCTGTTCATCCCCGTGGCCTTTCCGCTGCTCTACGCCTGCGTTTCGGCGACCACCTGCGCGTTTCTGGGTGTGGAGGGCACTATGGGGACCTTCTGGACCTCGTGCGGCGTGGCGCTCGTCTACGACGTCGTCATGATCGCCGCGGCCTGGGGCCTCTACGAGTTCGTGGTGGACGCCTAGCGCGCCGCGAGGCTCCGGGCGGGCGATATACCCTCTTGCAGGGTAGGTCGCGCGAGCCGAGTTCGGGTACTATGGGCGTGCCGTTCGCGCGGGCGGGCGGCACGTTTTCGTTCTATAAGGAGAAAGGGGAGCATGGTGCAATCGAAAGCCGATCGACTTGTTCCGCTGCTGCTGCTTCTGGGCGCGGTGCTCACCGCGGTGGACGTGGTATGGACGTTCACGCTGGCTCCGCTGGTCCAGGGCGCCCAGCTTTCCGAGCCCGTGGTGATTGCCGGCCAGATGGTCACCACCAAGCTTCTGCTCAGCCAGAAGATCTTCTACCTGCACGTTCCGGTGGCCATCGCCTCGTTCGTCGTGATGGCGTTTCTGGCGTACTACGGCGTGCGCTTCCTCATGACCAAGGACCGCGCGTACGACCTGCGCGCCTATGTCGCGGCCCAGGTCGCGCTCGTCTTCATCGTGGCAACCATGATTTCGGGCGACCTGTGGACCTGCTTCGAGTGGGGCGTGTGGTGGGTGTGGGAGCCGCGTCTTACCACGTACTTCATCTTGATGCTGCTGGTGATCGGATACTTCATCCTGCGCAACGCCATCGACGACCCCGAGAAGCGCGCGCGGTTCTGCGCGGTCTTCGGAATCATCGCGTTCATCGACGCGCCCATCTCGTTCTTCATCACGCGCTTGGTGCCCTCGTCGATCCATCCGGTGGTGTTCCGCACCGATAGCGGCCTGCCGCCCATGATGCTGATCCCGTTTTTGCTGGGCTTGTTCGGCATGCTCATGATCGGTTTCGCGCTGTATCGCTATGCGCTGCGCGTACATGGCGATGCCCAGGCGGTCGAGGAGCTGAAAGAGCAGCTGGAAGAGCTGGATGCCCGTGCGAGCGAGCGCGCGGCCGCCGCGGCGCTCGAGCGCTTGACCGCGCGGCGCGCGGTCGAGGCGGTACGCGAAGCTGCCTGCGACGCGTCGGCTGTCGCCGCCCGCGCCGATGACGAGAACCCGAGCAAGGAGGACTAACCATGGATGCGATTCTTTCCGAGGTCTATTCGACCGTATTGCCGGCGGCTCCGTTCGTGCTCGCCGCGTATGTGGGCATCTGGCTCACGCTGTTCGTGTACGTGTTCTCGCTGTGGAAGAAATCCAAGCACACGAGCGAGGATATCGAGGCGTTGAAGCGCGCATTGGAAGAGCGCGAGCGCAAGGAGTAGGAAGCCCCTGCGGTATTTCCCGGGCGTCGCCTCTAAAAGGGGCGGCGCCTTTTGTCATGTGGATGCATGAGCGCGGCTATGACAGCGCCCCGTTGGCAGAGGTTCGTCTGCCAACGGGGCGCTGTCGTGGATGGCGGGTGCGGGCTACTCGGCCGCGTCGGTTTTCGTGAGCAGCTCGCGATGGCGGTTGAGCTCGACCATCGTGCGGTCCAGAAACGTGATGTAGGAGCGCAGCTCGTCGTCGGTGAACGAGTCGAAGTTGGGGACGACGGCGGTGTCGGTGGCAAGGGCCAGGCCCTTATCGGTAATCCGGACGGATAGCGCATGGTTGCCCGTATCGAGCGCGCGCCGCTCGATGAGGCCGTTCTTTTCAAGCTTGAAGAGCATCTCGCCGAGCGATTGCGGACGGATGCCCAGCTGTTCGCACATATCGCGCTGGCGCATCTCGGTCTTGCGAGCAAGAAGGGAGAGAACGCGCCCTTGCCCTCGGAGCGGGCTGAACGCAGGCGATCCGGCCGACTGCTGGACTGCGGCGTGCCACTTCTGCAGGCACCGCTGGGTGCTGATGAGCGTTTCGATTACCTCGCGATGCAGAGCGTCGGCAGTGGCGTTCGCGGTCGGCTGGACGGGCAAGGCTCCTCCAAGATAGCTAACGAATTAAAAGTGATTGCATATAAACACAATTCGTTTTTAATTGTATACGCGTTTGCCCCTTGTATAAAGAGTAAGCTGCCAAAACAGTAACACTTTATCGAAAAATGATAAAAGTTTGGCAGAATTTGACACAGGCGAAAAAAAGTTTGAAAAAAGTGCTTGCATTAGATCGTGGATCACCCTAATATATTTTCTTGCGCACACAGTGTGTCCAGACATTGCGGGGTGGAGCAGTCTGGTAGCTCGCCGGGCTCATAACCCGGAGGTCGTAGGTTCAAATCCTGCCCCCGCGACCAAAACCGCAGCTAGGACGGCGTTTTTACGTCGTCCTATTTTTGTTTACCTGTCGAAAATACTGTCGAAAACCTGCCAAGTGACCCTTAAATCAGTAGTTTTTTGTAAGCGTTGCGGAACGGGCGTCGAAACGCCGCCCGACGGATAGCCCCCTCGAATCGTTAAACCGAACAACGGGGGATGCTATGTCTGAGAGCAAATGGACTTTCACAGAACAAGTGGCGGTCAGTTTTCTGGAGAGCCGCGGCGCCGACGTGTGCCCGCTGCCCTACGTGCCCGACGTCGTGCCGGGCGTCCGCCACGCCATCCTCGCGCGCGAGGGGGCGGCCGGCTCCGCGCCGTGCCTGACCGTGACGCTCGCGGTCGGAGAGCCGGCGGACGGGGAGGTCGACCGCGCGGTCGCGCTGGCCGAGGACGTCGCACGTGAGGTCGAGGCCCGCTTCGAACTCTCGCTCGAGTCCGTCCGCGCCGACGTCGCGGTCATCGAGGTCGTCGACGACGACCTGCTTGGGCTCGCCTACCACCGAGGCGTCTGGCTCAACGGGCCGGCTCGCCGGGCGCTCGAGGAGTCCGAGGCGGCATGTCGATGAACGGGGGCGAAGTGTTCGAGGTGGTGATCGAGGCGCGGGGCGTCGACGGCGAGCGCCGCTGGGCGCGCACGGGGACCGCCCCGCTCGGGAGCCTCGAGCTGCTGCGCGCCGCCGCGACCGCGGGCGCCATCGCATATTCGGACTGGTCTGAGGCCCTGATGTCGGCGAAGGTGCTGCTGAGGCGCCCGGGGTCGACCGAGGTGACCGTCCTATATAGGGCCGGGGATGCCATGGCCTATTTGAAAGGTTCGGGAAAGCCTTAGAAGTCGATGAGGTCCGCAACCTTGACGCCCAGGGCGTCGGCGACCTTGCAGAGGAAGTCGACGCTCGCGTTGACGCGGCCCGTCTCGACCTCCCAGAGATACGACTGATTCGTTCCCGCGATGGGCGCGAACGAGCGCTGGCTGTGGCCGGCGGCGACCCGCTCCATGCGGATCCGCTGGCCCAGCAGCTTGCGGCGTTTGTCGTTCATGTTCTCCATGCAATTAGGCTACGGGTTCGCGAATCTCACCCGACTTGCCACAGCACGTCATCGCCAACCCGATTCCCAACTGCGGTTTTTATTTCAAGCAATTTGTAAATTACCGGCCCAGCGACTTGATATAGAAGGTCACACTGTCTACCATTCAAAATGTGACTGTCTCAAGCAAGTCAAGTTGTAAATACCCAGTTCAGGGATGGTGAAGATGAGCAGGAAGTACAAGCCGCAGCACATGAAGCAGAAGGAAGTGACCCCCATGTTCAACCACAAGGGAGCGCCCAAGGCCGCCCTCACCGCGGCACTCACGGTCGCCATCGCGGCGCCCTCCGCGCTGGCACCCGCCACGGCGCTCGCGCAGGGCGCCCAGGCCGAGGATGCCCGCCGTGACGCCATGCAGCAGCTCGCCGACGTCCAGGTCCGCTGGTCCGAGGCCACGCAGAAGCTGATCCACGCCGCCGAGGAGGCGGAGAAGAAGAACAAGGTCATGACGGCCGAGGAGGCAGCCTCCGAACTCGCCAAGGTCGAGGGCATGCGCGACGGCGCCGCCGACGCGGCCGCTGCCGCCGGCAACGCCCACGACAAGGCCGGCTTCGAGCACGCCCGCGCCAATACCGCCTACGCCGAGGCCGCCCGCGCCAAACTCGCCGAGCAGAAGAAGCAGGCCGAGGCGCTCGTCGCCAACCTGCAGTCCGCCCAGGCCGAGGCCGCCAAGACCAAGCAGGCCGTCGAGGCCGCCCAGGCCGAGCTCGACGGCATGACCGACGAGCACGCGAAGGCCACCAAGGCGGCCCAGGACGCCGCCAAGGCATCCGCCGAGGCCGATGTGGCGCTCGAGAAGGCGACTGCCGAGCTCGAGAAGTTCCTCGCCGACTCCGGAATCGACGAGGCCGACGCCGAGTACAAGGCCGCCAAGACCGCCTACGACGAGGCCGTGGCCGCCAAGCAGGCCGCCGACGCGGCCCATGAGGCCGCATCCGCGTCGGCCGCTGCCAAGAAGGGCGAGCTCGATGCGGCCAAGGCCGCGCTCGACGAGGCAACCTCCGGCCTCCCCGCCCTCGAGGGCGCCGCTGCCACCGCGGCCACCGAGCTGCAGGCCGCCAAGGACGCCTACGCCGCCACCGTCGAGAAGATCGCTGCAGAGGCGCTCAAGGCCCCTAAGGCCGCGCTCGACGCGGCACAGGCCGACTACGACGCCGTGAAGGACTCAGGCGACGAGGCCGCCATCGCCGATGCGAAGGCCAAGCTCGATGCGGCGCGTGCCGCCTACGACGAGGCCGTTGCCACCGCCGGCTCCAAGGCCCAGGCCCAGGCCGACGCGGCCATCGCGGCCAAGCAGGCCGCACTCGATGCCGCCACCGCCAAGCTCGACGAGGCCAAGGCGCGCATTGAGGCCCTGCCCGCCGAGATCACCTCCCTTGAGGAGCAGCTCGCGTCCGAGGACGCCAAGCTCGCCGAGGCGAGCAAGGCTGCCGACACCGCCGCGCAGGCATTTGACGCCGCCAACGCCAAGGTCGAGGCTGCGAGCAAGGCCTACGACGAGGCCGTGAAGGGCCATGAGGCCTGGGTCACCGAGCACGAGAAGCTCGTGGCCGCAGCCGAGGCCGCCAAGGCCAAGACCGACGAGGCCAAGGCTACCTTCGACGAGGCCACCAAGACCGTGACCGAGCTTGAGCGCCAGAAGGCCGAGAAGCAGAAGAAGATCGACGAGCTGCGCCAGCAAATGCAGGACCAGACTCAGGGCGCCATCAAGAACGCCAATGACTTCTTCGGGTTCATCAATAACCAGGGCGTCGTCGATGACGGGGGCATCAAGCCTGATTACGTCGACAATGTTGAACCTGGCGGTATGGCTCAGGAGATTCTCAATGGTTGGCGCGACGTATACATCGACGGTAACAGGTCCGACGTCCTGTCCAAGTACACCAACCTGAACGACCCCAACGACGCATCCGCCATCGGCAACATGCTGAAGGCCCTCGACCTCATCGCCGAGTGCAACGCCTTGCGCAAGGCTGAGGGTCTGCCCGAGCTCTACGTCTCCGACGTGGCTATGACGATCGCCATCATGAACACGAACTGGTCCGCTGCCAACCTCAAGAAGACCGGCAAGCTCGAGCACGTCGCCAGCCACAGCCACGGCGCTCAGGGCTGGGCTGAGAACATCAACGCCGGCTACACCGACGCGCACACCGCCTACGAGGGTTGGTACTGGAACGAGAAGGCCAACGCCCTCGGACACGCCGTGACCGACCCCGTCACGGGCAAGGTCTACCAGCCCGGCGGCTCCGGCGGCCAGACCGGTCACTACGAGAACATCGTCGATGGCTCCTACACCGTCACGGGCGCCGCATGGAACGCGACCGGCTTCAACGGCCGTCCCGTCATGGGCCAGGAGTTCCGCGATGAGAACAAGGTCGGCCCGTATCGCGGTCTCGATGGTCGTCCCGTTTACTATAACCTCCTCGAGAACATCTACACCGTCGACGCCTACCGCGCCCGTCTGCTGAACGCCATGGGCGGCGCTGGCAACGCCCAGCTCCAGGCCCAGATCGATCAGCTCCTGAAGGAGATCGAGGGTATCGACGGCCAGATCGGCGCCGCCGACCTCGCCGGCAAGCAGGGCGCCTACGAGGCCGCATCGGCCGAGCAGGCCGCGGCTGACAAGGCCGTCACCGACCACACGGCTACCGAGCCGGGGCTTGCCGACGCGAGCGCCAAGCTCGACGCCGCCAAGGCCGAGGCCAAGCGCGCCGAGGAGGCCAAGCGTGCCGCCGAGGCGAACCTCAATACCGTCACGGGCGAGGTCACGGCCAAGAAGGCCGAGATCAACGCGCAGCTCGCCGCCAAGCGCGAGGAGCTGAAGGCCGCCCAGGACAAGCTGCCCGGACTCGAGGCAGCCAAGAACCAGGCCGCATCCGAGCTCGAGGCCATCCGCGGCCAGTACGCCGGCATCGTCGACGCCGCAGGTAAGCTCGACGCCGCCAAGGCCAACCTCGACGCCGCGGACGCGGCGCTGGCCCAGCAGCAGGCCGCTATCAAGGCCGCCGAGGGCGAGGTCGCCAAGTTCGAGGCCGAGCTCAAGGCCGCCGAGGCCGACGTCGCCGCCAAGGCCCACTCAGCCGCCACCGCCGGCACCACGCTCGCGGACAAGCAGGCCGCCATGGACGAGGCCAAGGCCGCACTCGACACTCTCAAGGCCAAGCTGGGCGAGTTCCAGGCCAAGGTCGATACGGCCAAGGCCGACGCGACCGCGAAGGCCGCGGCCAAGACCGCAGCCGACAAGCTCGTCGCAGATCTTGCCGCCAAGATCGAGGCGGGCCGTGCAACCCTGGCCGACGCCCAGCTCGCGGCCGATAACGCCACCGAGCTCGAGGCCGCCTGGGGCAAGTTCCTGCACGCCTACGACCCGACTGACATGGTCGTGAACGGCTCCATCGGCGTTGACGCCATGCCGAGCACCGACGCTTCCGTCCGCGAGGCCATCCACGCCGCCGTCGAGGAGGCCCACGCCAAGTACGAGGCGGCCAAGACCGCCGAGGCCGACGCCAAGGCGGCGCTGGACGCCGCTGCGGCCAAGCTCGAGACCACCCGCGCGAACGCCGAGGCCACCAAGGCCGAGCTGGCTGATGCCGAGGCCGAGTACGCCCAGGCGAAGGCCGCCTACGACAAGGTCGTGGCGTTCCTGGCCGAGCTTGAGCCCGAGGCCAAGCCTGAGACTAAGCCCGAGCAGGCTCCGGTGCAGCAGCAGGTCGCTGCCAAGCCGAACAAGGTCGAGGGCGCGATCCCGCAGACCGGCGACGCGTCCGGCGCCGCCATCGCGGCGACCGCAGCCGCGGGCCTGAGCATGGTCGGCGTGGCCGAGATCCTGCGCCGCCGCCGCGAGGCCCAGAACCGGGCGTAAGCCGGGCGGGCGGATTGAGCCCATCCAGAACGAAGTAGAGGGAGCCCCGTGAGGGGCTCCCTCTTTTTTTCAAAGGGCGCGGTACGCCCACGGATCCCTTCTTGAATCGCGAAATCGATTTCGAGTGGAGGTCACCATGCTCGTGAAGTGCGCAAAGGACGAGGTCAGACGCATGTCTTTCGGCTCCGCGTGGAAACGGGGCGTTCAGGGGTATGCTCTGGGTATGCTCGAGGACTTGGACCCCGACCTCGATCTGAGGCCGGGGCGAACCGAGCGGGCGCTCTTGAACGGCGCCCACGACTGGGCGGAGTACAGCTGGGCCGGATGCGCCCTCGTGTACGACGAGGACATCGCGAAGGCTGTCTGCACGCCGGGCGATCTGGCGCGAACCCGGGGAGGACGGCTCAGGCCGAACGAGGCCGAGGAGTGGCTCGACGTCCAGGCGCGCGCCTGCTTCCAGGCTTGCGAGCTCGTAAAAACCGTTGTCGAAGGTGAGGATGGACGATGATGACTGAAGAAAAGGCGGATGTTCGCGAAGGCAAAGAATGGGACGGCATCCGCAACCGTGTCGAGTTCGAGGTCTATGGTGCGATCCCCGAGGAAGACCTCCTGCTGCAATATCTGTTGCCGGTCTTCCTGGCGGCCATTCCCGACTCCTGGCCGATGTATGAGGCCGCCTGGAATGAGCGCAGGACGGACGAGGGTTTGAACCTGCCGGAGTGGGATTCGGTTGGTTGCGTGGTGAAATGCGCATTCGTCGCGGCGGACATCGCCAAGCACATCGAGGGCGTCCGCGCGCAGATCGATCAAGGGCTTTCGAAGTTCAAGGTCGAATCCTCGCCCGTTGACGCTTTGATCTGGTCAAGCGATTTGCCTTAGGGCTGTTCGCATGGATACTGAGCTCGCCACCCCTTCTTGAAGGGGTGGCGTTTTTTTTTACTTAGAAGACGAGACCGTCTTCACTTGGGTCGAGGGCATGCTTAAAGGTTTGCAAAGTCTGGTCTTGAATCACGGCGGAGGGCGCCTCGAGTTCTTCCTCGAGACGCTCGATCACGAACTCATCACCATTGGACCAGCCGTCGAGAATGGGATCGTTGAACCTATTTAGAATCCCGCTCAGCTCGTGCGCATCGCGTCCGCGATAGGCCCAGTTTTCAGCGTCTTCGTCGCCCCTCGCGGCACGCCGGCTGCACACGTCCTCGAACGCCCATAGATCGGCCACGAACGCATGCTGGCGATCTGGAGGCGTGCCATACACGCTCGTATCTACGCGCGCCCATTCGTCGAGCTCGGGCGACTTGATGTGCTTGCGGACATGTTTGGCGAGGGTCTCGGCGCAGTCCTTGATGACGATGAAAACAATCGAGTTTTGGTCGTGTTTATCGGAGGCCCGGCCGGCTGTCTTTGCGAGGGATTCGAGCTTGGCAGCGAAGCGCTCGACAGCGTTTCCCAGGAAGCGCTCAATGAGCCGCTCGGCACGCTCGATGACCTGTTCGGCGTGTTGTTCGCGTGCCTCGGCACGCTCGGCCTTCGCGCTCGCGTCGTTGCTGCGTGCAGCGACGTTGACTTCCGCCTCGGCGAGAACGCGCTCGCGCGGCGCGAGCGCGTTCTCGCGTGCGGCAACCGTCTTCTCACGCGCTGCGAGCGCGTCGTCTCGGGCCGTGAGGTCGCCAACCTCACGGCGCTTCTCAGCAAGCTCGCGCTCGACGGCGCGGAGCCCCGGAGCGCGCGCGGGCAGGCCCGTGGCAAGGTCAATCTCTTCTTGCAGCGAGCCGTCGCTCGCGACGGTGCGCGCAATGTAGGAGTCGCCGAGCATGTCGTTTATTTGGCGCTCGACGGCGGCATGCTTGGCACTCGCATCGGCGCGCAGCTCACGCGCTTCGGCGTGCATCGTTTCCGCGTCGTTCGTGAGCTCGCTTGAGCGCTCGATGGCGGCGTTGATTTCGCGCTCGGCAACCTCGACGCGCTGCGCGATCTCGCGCGCCGCAGACGCGGCCTTAAGTTCCTCGACGGTCTTATTTCCGGCCCCATCGACGCGCTGATAGGTTCCGAGTTCGTGGCTGTTCCACTGCAAACCGAACTCGCGCTCGGTGCGCTTGTGAATGGCCGCGTTGAGCGCGCTCATGCGTTCACGCGACGCGAACTCGGAGCCGCTCAACTTGCGCGTCACCTTAGTTGCATCGGCGCGTTTCTGTTTCTTATATTTGCGCCTCCCGTTCTTCATCCGAGCGCACTTCGGGCCCGTGATAGGGTCGCCGTTTTCGTCGCGAGCTGCACGGTCGATGTCTGTCGTCTCGGCGTTGCAACGATCGATGAAAACGCGTTCAGCCTCAGCCTCATCGAGCGTTTCGGTGCCGTCAGGTCGAAGGTAAACAAGCTGCCGCGTGACTTGCTTAACGTCGCAAATCGGAACAACTGCGGCATGCGCATGGAACTTCGATTTGACTTGCTTTCCAGTCGCGGCGTCGATGTAATCGTGAACTTCGTCCACGTCCACCGAAAAGCTAATCACGTTCTCTTCGCCGACGTTTTTAACGAGTTCGTCAGCAGCTGCTTCGAACCATTTTCTAAGGCGTCCGTCCGCGAGCGCGGCCTCGTTGTTGAGCGCGTCGGGCGCATAAATCACTACGCTTTGCATGGCAGTTGGTGCGTTCTTTCCGAGCGTCTTGAGTTCCGAGTCTGGAGGGTATCCGAACTCATCAAGCCGCGCGTCGAGACGCGCCTTTTTTTGCTCGTAAGTCAGGCCCGCAGTAGGGCCGACTTCAAAATTTAGATGCGTTCGAGACTTGTCGATTTCGCGGTTCGAGTGTTCGATTTGCGGGTCAGCCCGACGCTCGTTGTCGTTGTGCCGAAGCCGCGCGTACGCTTGCGCGCGGCCCTTGCTCTTGCCACCGTTCCAGTTTGCGTTCGCCACTTCTATCACTCCCTTGGAAGGTCGTGTTTTGTCAACGGCGATACCCCGCGCAGCGGGGTGTAGCCGTTGCACCTACGGGCGACGCCCCCTGCGGGGCATCGCCTCCGGTGTCGCTCTCGGGGAGGGGCTGCGCCCCTCCCCGCCGCGAGGGCTCCCCACCCTCATGCGCGCGCCTACGCGCGCTCGCCCGAGCGCTCCGCGCGCACCTGTCCGAGCAGGAACGGTGCAACGGGCTGGTCGTGCATGCGTGCACCAAGCATGCGCTCGAAGACGAGCATGAGCTCGTCATCGGTCGCATCTGCGAGCTCAGAACGCAGCTTCGCGAGCATGCGGTCAGCGAGTGCGCGGTCGGCCTCGGCGCGAGCCGCAGCGGCGGCCTTCTGCTCCTCGCGCTCGCGGGCCTTTAGCGCGCGGCGCATGTCCGCAAGCGCGGCCTTCTGCGCGTCGATTTCCGCGCGGAGCTGTTCGGTCGATTTCGATTTGCGTGCCATGTTTTTTCTCCTAACAATCGAAAACTAATGGATCAGAAAACGGACGGGCGGCGAACGCCCGACGACGCCCATTTCAGCCACCCCACAAGGCCAGCCACGGGCGCGGGTCGTCGGCTTGCATAGCGTCGATCACGTCGGCGAGCATCTCGGGCGCAACGACGTTGCGGTTGGTCTTGCCGAGCTTTTTCCACACGTCGCGCGTGAGTTTTCCGTAATGTTTTGAGCAGCGAGGAACGAATCTATTGGCCCAATCGCAGCACCGTTGTATCGACCCTTTCGAGCCGTCGTTAAGCCGTTCGAGCGCTGGAATTTCGAGTTGGCCCATGCGATACAAATTGAGCGCGGCTTTGACGAGAGCCCAGCTCGGATCCGTCGCGTCGAATTTGCCGAGCGAAGTCTGGCGCAAGAAATAGCGTTCCCAGTCGGCGCGCGTACGGAGGCACGCCTCGTCGGCGATGCGTCGTGCGAGCGCCTTTCCAGCCTGGTATGCGCGAACGTCGTCCCATGGCTCGGTATCGAAGTTCGCGACGCACCCGCCGATGGGTAAACCGACGTCAATCATCCCGTCGCGAAGGGGCTTGCGCTTGCAGTCAAAGTCCATGGAAAGGTAACGGGTTTGATTTCGAAACGCGAAATCTTGGCGATCGTTGCGCGACACGAGGGAGCGAAACTCGGTCGGACGCGCCTTGCTCGTCTCGATGCGCCCGGTGCGAGTCGCGACCGCGTGCATCAGGGCAAAGCGATCATCAAACGAATCCTTTTCGAGGCCCGTAACAAAAGAGTTATGCGCACACACGCCGGGAAGTCCGTCGAGCACGGAGTCGTCTCCGCCGACGCGCAGCGAAACATTGCCTCGTGTCGTGAAGTTCAACAAATCGTCTTGGGCGTGCTTGAGCGCCCAGATGCTATCGTCCGTACCGCTCGTGAGCACCGACCGCGAGCGGTGGAAGTACGGTGCGAGCCCGTAGAGGTCGAGGGCCTCGAGAACGCCGATGGGAGCGTCCGTGATGAATCCGTCGGTTGTCACCGAAAACACGCGGTACCCCTCCCCGCGGAGCTGGTTGATCGCGGCGGCGAGCAGCGCGCGAATCAGGCCCGTGATGAACGCGGCGTGGTAGGGGCTCGTGATGATCGAGCCTTCGAGCTCCTCCATCACTTCCCTGAACGCGTTGTACGATGCCTTCGGGCTCACGCCTTGCGCCACCTTGCCGTAGTTCCCGTTCACACCGAGCTTGGCGAGCAGCTCGGCGAGCGACCCCTTTCCGTAGATTTTCTTCGCCTCGTTTCGAGACTCGACGAAAGTACGGACGACGGCGCTAAGTGACTGGGAGAGCCCGTCGCCGTGACGTAGCGGGCGGAGGCGCGCGCCGGACTTGACTTGCACACGCGCGCCGAGCTTGAGCGCGAGCCAGAGCTCCGGGGCCGTGGCCACGACGCACCACGCGCCCTTGTCGGATCTAGGGAAAATCAGCGACCCGTCAGCGACTATGGGGATGCACGGCTGATACACGTCCTGCGGAAACTCGAACTCGACTTCGGCGAGCAGGGGCGTGCATGGGCCGAGTGCGTGGTCGAAGTCATCGAGCGTCAGGTCGCGCCCGTGGATCGACTGCAGAATCGGGTCGTCCCAGTTAACATCGACGACGAGGTTCATGCCAGTCGGGTACGCGTTCTGGGCATCGACGTCGTAGGTTACATCGTCGTAGAAACCGATTAGGCTCGAGGCGTTCAGGCCGCCGTGATACGCGATCGAGGACATGTTCAAGACGCTGGCGACGTCTATGCTCATAGGGCACAACGACTCGAACGGGACGAGGCCCTCGGGACCGTACGACATGCCGTTTTTCACGCGCACGAGGCCGCGATAGCGAGCGTTGAAGGTGTCGTCGTCCGTGCATCCGAAATACTTTTTGATAGACGTCTTGGCGACCCGAGCCGCCGCGCTGTTCGCCGTGATCGGGAGTTTGTTTTCGGTGCCAAAAAGCGCCTTGGCGTAGATGAGGCACACGACCGCGTCGTTGACAGCGTACTCGAGGTAGAGCGGCAAATTGTTCGCCCAGAGCTCATCCATGTGCTCGATCATACCTTCGGGGAGCTCGACCTTGGGAAACTCGATAGCACGGCCGAGGTCGGCGAGTTTCTTTTTTCCGGCGGGCGCATATGCCATCGTGTCCCGCACGTCCAAAAGAACCTTTTGGAAGCTGCCTCCGTCGTCGATGACCCCGACGAGCGCGCCGGTGGTCTGAATGGTCACGACGCCGCCCTGAACCTTGCTCAGTCGGACCATGAGGTCCTTTTGAAATTCCGGAGCGCCGAACGCCGAGAGGTCGGCCATTCCGTAGTGCGCGATGATCGTGACGTTGATTTTCCAGTCGGGGTATTTCTCGCCGTCGGGACCGAAGCCGAGGCCCGAGTAATCGTTTGTGTACCCAACCGAACAGCCCGTCGCGCGTGTCCCCTCGAACACGTCGCGGTAGCGCCTGCCCTCGGCGATGGCGCGACGTTGCTCGTCGGTCATCTCCGTCAGACCGTCGTCGTAGAGCGAATCGGCACGGAGGAGACCACGCCGGACGTACACCACGCCGTCGTCACCGACGGCGAAACCGTCGTCGGCTTCCAAATACCGCAGGTTGGTTCGCATCGTCTCGACGTCCTCGCCCCCGAGCGCCTTAACCAGCTTTCGCGCCCATGCTGGCGCTATGTCGCCGCGAAAGGGCGTCCAGGCAAGAAGGGACTCTGCCTCCTCAGCATAAGGCAGCGAAGCGCACAGCTCACGCAGAGCCTTCATGCGCGCCTTGCTGGCGGGTGCGTGCACGAACGAGAGAGCGACCTCGTCGTTCTTTCCGCGCGGCAGGTGCACCCACCAGCCCTGAAAGTCGGCGTATGCGTACTCACGAGACCGGTTTTTGATGACGAGCGCGACCGCGTCCGCCCAGCTCGGCCGTACGCCGCGGGTCGAGAACACAACCCATTCGTGCAGTTCGAAAACGCCCTCCAGGCTTCGTTCCAGGGTTACGAGCTGATATGTCAGCATTCCGCGGCCGTTCGGGCCCTCGACCCATTCGCTGTCGACGCCGATTTCGACATGCGGCCCCGTGAACACGTCTCCGCGCATCGCGTCAAGCGCTGCGATTCCGAACCCGTTTTCCAGGCGGGCGAGCGCGGTCGTCGCGTCTCCCTTGACGAGAACTGGCTGCGGCTCTTCTTTAAATGGTGCCGGTGCCGTGAATGGGGGCGGGCCTCCCACCTCCGATGTTGGCACCACTGCTGTTTTCAGCTGTCTATCTGCGGAAACCGTGTTGGCATACTGGCATAAATCTGTCGGAAATCGGTTGTTTCCCGACAAAACTGTGCCACTGTGCCTCGTTTCTTCTGAAATTGAGCCGTATTCTTTAGTTTTTTCGGTCGGGAAGCTGGAACCTTGACCGGCGTTCATCGTGCTCTTGGCTTTAGGCGGGGGCTCGGTCTCGACAACGGCTTCCTGAACTGGGATTACACGTTTCAACACGCCGTACATGGAGTAGTCTTCGGCCGCATCTCGAAACCCCGGGTTGAGGTATTCGACCTTCCAGCCCCGCGCTCCCGCCTCGGCCTCCTGCTCTTTTGTCAGCTTGAGAATGCGTGCATCGCGTATCTTGCGTGACGGCTTCTCGCTCGGTTCCTCGGTTGAGCCTGCGAGCATGACCTCGACGGGCTTTCCCTCGATTAACGCTGTGCGCGTGCGCACGTTAGGTTTAATCATGCTCGACCGCCTCTCCTGTGGTCTTTAAACGCTCGCTGAGCGCGTCGCGCTGCGCTTGCGTGAGCTTGGGACCGAAAACGTCGATTTGGGCAGCGAGAAGGCGCTCGGCCGTTCTTGCGGCCTCTTCCGACGGTAGTTTGTGCAGTTTTGCGCGGGCTTCGAGGTCTGCACGTGAAACGAGGCGGCGACCGTTCGTTTTGAAGGATTGGACGCTGCCCTCGGCAATGTAACGGTTGACTGACCTGCGACTCGCGATGCCGAGGTTTACGGCCTGCGTGACTGAAATGAAGTCGTATGAGCGCATGATTGCCTAGCCGATCATGTGCTCGTCTATGTACTTCTCGATTTCGGCGATTGGGTAAACCACCGCCCGCCCGACTCGCGCAGGACGTGGTCCCTTGATGGGCGTCATGTAACGCCAGTTGCGGAGGGTCTTCGCGGCGATTCCGAGCATCTCGGCGGCTTCCGCCTCGCGAACGGCCAGCTTGGTGGGATTGGGTTGTTTGTTATTCATCAACGGAGCCTCCGCGGATTCGCGGCCGAGTCTTAAGACTTGGCCCTGAAACGAATCCGCGAGCTCCTTCTATGTTCGTCGGGGTCGGTAAGCTCCCGGCTTTGGAACCTTATTTTGGCGGGCCCGAGCGGCTCTTTGTCGTTCGGGTGCGAGCTATCACGGTCTCACCGGTGCGCTCTATACCTCAGTTGTTAACCTTAGTTTACCCGGGTTGCCTCTGAGTGTCAATTATTAAAACCAAAATATCTACCATAGTGCTATCCTGTCGAAAATAAGGTGAAAGGGGTGGCTGTGCCTAGACCGAGAATCTTGCCCGGAGAGGACACGACTGCGACATCCAAGGTCGTTCCCGGAAAAAAGCCCGGATATTTATCAATGCAATGGCGTGTTTGCCTCTTCAGCGGGCGCGTGGAGCGCCATGTGACTGAGGTGAAAACTACGCGCGTGAGCGATGTTCGCCAGAAAGCCAAAGCGACCGCCCGCTCATTGCTCGACGGGTCGAGCACGGGATCCTGGCGCCGCGATTCCAAGCTGAGTGATTATATCGAGCGCGAATCGATTCCCGCTATCGAGCGAAACCAGTTTCCCAAGCCGCTGCGGCCGAATACTCAGGTCCGCTATGTGCGATGCCTTGCGCTTCTCGCTGATGAGCTACGTGGGATGGCCATAGCTGATGCCACTCGCCCCAGGCAGCTCAATGATGCTTTGGCCTCGATTGCCTCCAAGAACGGAACCGCAACTGCCCGACAATGCGGCAAAGTGGCGTCCAAATATGTGATGAGGCGGCTTGTGACGGATGAGGTTCTGGATCACAATCCGCTTCGCGACCTCGACCTCGAGCTGCCCGAGCATATTGCCCGGCGTAAGCCTCAAGGTGGGCAGGCGCTTACGCCCGACGAGCGCGATCGCGTCATAGCGTTCTTGATCGAGTATGTGCCAGAGACGCTACCCCAGCCTAAACGGGGTCGATATAGTGCTGAGCAGAGAACTGCGATTCGTCAGCGTGCCGTCGACGTGACCCTTTTGCAGGCTGATACTGGCTTGCGCATTAACGAGGCTTGCCGCTTGACTCGTGATGATGTTGATGTGGATGCGGACCCGTTGACTGTTTCGGTTACCGCCGAGGTGTCCAAGACCCACCGCGGCCGTACTGTCCCCGTGTTGGATCCGCGCGTTTCAGGGCGTATCCGCGAGCGTCTTTCCGAGCTGCCCGAGGAGGGTAGCGCCCTCCTGTTCGGGGCCCCCGCCAAGCCTGAGTGCGTTTGGGACTCTTCAAACCGGCAAAAGGCGATCAAGGCCCTTTACCATGAGCTTGCGGATACTCTCGACATCCCGCTTCTGCACGAGGTTAGTTCTCATGTTTGGCGCGCTACCTTAAATACGGAATGGATGCAACGGGGTGTTCCCGACGCGCTGAGGTCCGCCTTCTTTGGGCACTCCGTTGATGTGAACCGTGAGTCATATACCGATTTGGGGGGAACTGAGCAACTTGTAAATCTTCTTCGGTCAAGACCTGTCGAAAACCCTGTCTCTATCAATGGGTAAATGGGGGTTAACCGGGGTGATTCCGGGCAAATAAGAAATATAAGATACTAAGGTAAAATGGGGTAAATAGGGTCTATGCAGCGAAGCAACATAATTAAGCGAGCTATCCCGGAGGTCGTAGGTTCAAATCCTGCCCCCGCGACCAAGAACTTGCAGCTCGTCGGCTTTGCCGGCGAGCTTTTTTGTTATCGAGGGCGATTGGCGCCCAAGCTTTCGACGCCTTTTTCAGGTGCGCTCGAGACATTGCTTTCTCAACTTCTCAGCAAGTTTCACGGTCTGTCTCGCAAAACTCCAGGCGGACGGCGGTTTTGCTCATGGAGGCTGTAGGCAAGTCCTATACAATTGATATGCATAGGCAAGCACATAAAGTGGGCAGCCCGTCGGATAAGGGCTGTTTTCGGAGGGAAGCATCTATGAGCAAGATCGAAGACAGGGGCTCCGTCGCGGGCGCCTCGCCCAAGGGGCGCCGCCGGCCTCGTCCTCGTGCAGGCTATCGGGGGAAGCGTCGCCTGGGCATCCGGATCCCTTTCGGCCGAGGGCGTTCCCGCGTCCCAGGGGGCCGCGGCCGGGGACGGCGAGACGTCGCCCTCCGAGGCGGCGTCCACCCAGCTGCCGGCGGATCCGGCCGATGCGGCTGCCGTCGAGGTCGTGTCCACGGACCTTGCGGAGACCGAGCGCGCGGCCGCGATGGCCCGTCTCCCCGCTAAGGGGGACGGCCCGTCGGCCGGGCAGGCCGCCCCTGCGCCCGCCGGGCCGCAGGTCGGCTCCGCCGCCGCGGGCTCAGATGGGCCGGCCAAGAGGTGGGGGATCGTGAGGGGCGCCTGGGACGAGGAGGTGCTCGTCACGCCCGCCCGCGATGGGTCGTCGTGGTCACGGAGGCGCGCACCGAGCCCGTCCTGGTCGCTCCCGAGAAGGTCGACTACATCGAGCATCCCGCCACCTATAAGACCGTAAAGGTTAAGGTCGGCGTCAAGTTTGTCGCGGATGATGGCAAAGAGTTTACAGACGAGGACGCTTGTGGAGATTACTGCTTTGCAACCCAACAAAGCTACTCGGTCCTTCCACTTTACGAAGAGAAGCAGGTAATCGATAAGGAGGCCTGGACCGAGACCGTCATCACGCCCGCGGGGTACAAGGACGTGCGCCGTCCCGCCGTCACCGAGACGAGGCATCACGATGCCGTCTACAAAACCGTCCACCACGACGCCGTCTGGGGCTGGATCTAGGGTCTGTCCCCGTCTTTGAACAAGCAAAGAATCGATTCGAAGCCGCTCGATAAGGGCGGCTTCGGCCGTATCGGGGCGACGGAGGATTCGACCGGCTCTAGCGAAACGGTGCCCGCGCGCCGGTGGAAAGCCGACCGAAGCTGCGCCGCTCGGGGCATCGCGCGCAGCACGATGTCTTCCATCGTTTGCTATATAGTGGGATGCGTGCGCCGGAGTAGTCGGCGGTGCCGATGAAAGGCGGTGGGCGTGGCACGCTTCTGTGTCAAATGCGGTGCGAGGCTTCGGCCGGCGGATAAGGTCTGCGTCGCGTGCGGTGAGGCCATTTCGAGTGATACCGACGGCGGGGAGGAACCCGCGCCGGTGGAAGCGGCTTTGGCGCCATGCGACCATGCGCCTTCGACCGTTCCGCTGCAGGATAGCCACTCGGCGAGGTGCAGCGGTAAGGGTGCAACGGCCGGCTACGATACTGTCGGGACCGCGTTCAAGCGCGTGTCGAAGCTCGCTTCGCCACCGGTGTGCGTCATCGTTGCGGGGCTGGCGCTCGCTCTCTGCGCGGGTGCGGCCGCGTCATCCTGCATCGCGGGCCCGGTCTCCGGCGAGGTTCTGGTGCCCGAGCTGGTGGGAAGCACGCAGGAGGCGGCAACCGGCATACTTGCCGACGCCGACCTGAAGCTCGGCGCGGTGAGCGCGGTGTATAGCGACGATCGCCCGGTGGGACAGGTGAGCTCGGTTTCTCCCGCATCGGGCGAGAAGGTCCCAGCGGGCACCGAGATCGACCTAGCCATCTCCAAGGGCCCGCAGCCGAAAGCCTATCAAACCGATATCTGCCAGCAGGGTCCCGTTGCGCCGCAGCGGCCGGAGTCCGACGCCTACGTGCTTCCCGAGTCTTCCAACCGGTTATACAGCGAGGCCGAAGTATCGGGGTTGAGCGCTTGGGAGCTTTCCGTCGCACGCAACGAGATCTACGCGCGTCATGGTCGCGGCTTCGCCGACCAGGAGCTTGCGGCGTACTTTGCCAGCCAGTCGTGGTATCGCCAGCGATACACGCCGGAACAGTTCGACGCGCTTTCTCCGAGTCCGCTCAACGATGTGGAGCGGGCGAACGCCGAGATGCTGGTCAGGATCGAGAAACAGAAGAAGTGCGGCGGTGCGTTATAGCGGCCCGCACCGCGCCTCGGGCGCGGGGATTGCGCAAATGTACGATTTTTTCTCGACAGCCTGTGTATACCGGCTTTTTCGTTTATAAAACACCAGGTAGAGCGCGCGCGTTTACGGGGATACTCGGACCGTTCGGAAAAAATCGTACATTTGCGCCCCTTGCGGCATGTGGGGCGCCTTGTCGACCTTGCGAGCAGCTTGGAAGGGAAGGCCGCCCGCGCCTTCCTCCCTTTTGCGTTACAGTATTTGGGTGTGTAAATGCACATTTGTCGTTTTCGCTTTGCAAAAGAGGGGGAGATTCATGGAATCCCAGGCTTATCCGATGCTGTTCAGCCCCATCAAGGTGGGCACGCAAGAGGTTAAGAACCGCGTGTTCATGCCACCCGTATCCACGAACCTGGCCGACCACGGCTATGTTACCGATGCGCTGATCGATCACTACACGGCGCGCGCCAAGGGCGGCGTGGGCCTCATCATCACCGAGGTCGTGACCGTAGAGCCCACGTATACCTATCTGCCTGGCGATATGTGCTGCTATGACGACACCTTCATCCCCGGCTGGGAGAAGCTCGCCGCCGCGGTTCACCAGTACGGCGCCAAGATCATGCCGCAGCTGTTCCATCCCGCGTACATGGCGTTCAACGTTCCGGGTACGCCGCGCCTGATCGCGCCGTCCTTCGTGGGCCCGTCCTACGCGCGCGAGGCGCCGCGTCCCATCACCATCGACGAGATTCACGAGCTCACCCGCCAGTTCGGCGACGCGGCCGAGCGCATGCAGAAGGCCGGCGTCGACGGCGTCGAGGTCCACGCCGCCCACGCCCACGGCATGCTCGGCGGCTTCCTCTCGCCCCAGTACAACAAGCGCACCGACGAGTACGGCGGCAGCCTGGACGCGCGCATGCGCTTCCTGCTGGAGGTCATCGCGGAGATTCGCGAGCGCTGCGGCAAGGACTTCATCATCGACGTGCGCATCTCCGGTGACGAGTACACCGATGGCGGCCTCACGCTCAACGACATGATCTACGTGTCCCGTCGCCTGGAGAAGTCCGGCGTCGACATGATCCACGTCTCCGGCGGTACCACTATCAAGCGCGGTTCGGCCATCCCCGCCGCGGGCACCAAGCAGGCCAGCCACGCCGCCCTCTCGCGCGAGATCAAGAAGCATGTGAGCATCCCCGTGGCCACCGTGGGCCGTATCAACGAAGCCTGGATCGCCGAGGAGCTCATCGAGGACGGCGCCGCCGACATCTGCATGATGGGCCGCGCCAACCTGTGCGACGCCGAGTTCTGCAACAAGGCCGCCGCGGGGCGCGCCGAGGAGGTTCGCCCCTGCATCGGATGCCTGCGCTGCCTGAACGGCATCATGTTCGGCAGGCCCATCTCCTGCACGGTCAACCCGGACGTCGAGCACGACGAGGCGGGCTTCGAGCCGGCCGCCGAGAAGAAGGACGTGCTCGTCGTGGGCGCGGGTCCCGCTGGCATGGAGGCCGCTTTCATCGCGGCGCGGCGCGGCCACCACGTGGTGCTCGTGGATAAGCAGGAGGAGCCCGGCGGCCAGCTGCGCATCGCTTCGGTCCCGCCGGCGAAGCAGGAGCTCACGCGCGTGATCAAGTACCAGTTCAGCCGTCTGGCCGAGGCCGGCGTGGACGTCCGCATGGGCGTCGAGCTCACGGCCGAGGACATCCAGCGCGACTTCGCGGGCTACGAGGTGGTCCTGGCCTACGGCGCCGAGCCCATCGTCCCCGGCTTCATGACGGGCTTCAAGCAGGTCATGACCGCCGACGACCTGCTGGCAGGCCGCGCGTTCCCGGGCAAGAAGATCGTCATCGTGGGCGGCGGCTCCGTGGGCTGCGAGACGGCCGACTACCTGGCCCCGCTGGTCAACGACCTCGCGCCGTCCAACCGCGACGTCACGCTCATCGAGATGACCAAGACGCTCGCCGCCAACGAGGGCGGCGCCGGCCGCGCGGTGCTCGTGACCCGCATCCTCGACAAGGGCGTCCATGTGCTCACCGAGGCCAAGCTCACGGGCGTGACCGAGGACGCCATCTCCTACGAGAAGGACGGCGAGGAGCACGTGATCGAGGGCGCCGACACCCTGGTCCTGGCGCTGGGCTATCGCCCCAACACCGTGCTCGCCGACACGCTGGCCGAGGCGGGCTTCACCTGCCACGTGCTGGGCGATTCCAGGCAGTGCGGCAACCTGCGCGACGCCATCGAGGCCGGCTACGAGGCCGCCTGCGCGCTGTAGGTTCGAATATGTCGCCGGATGCATACCGCATGCATCCGGCGATGTGCGCCGCCACGGCTGCCAGCTTGCCGCCACCACGTCTTTGCAGACTGATTTTTGCGGCAGCGACCTGCTCTAATGTGGTTTTCAGCCTGAAAGCCGCCGCTCGCCGTTTATCGACAAACGGCCGCCGTACCACTAAAAGCGGACGGCTTCCCATGCATACAGACCTACCATTGCATACAGTCTGTAAACCTTTCAGAAAGGAGAAGGCATGGGATTCAAACGGGCCATGGGCCTGGGTGCGCTCACGCTGGCAGTCGCTGCAGCGGTTTCGGGCGCCGGCGCCGACGCCGCGTACGCGGCGGGTGCCACGCCGGAGCTGCTCCCGGTACCCAAGTCTGCAACCTACCAGGACGGCGCCCTGTCGCTTTCCAACGTAGAGCTGGTCGGCGCCGATGTCGCCGACGCCGACGCCGTGCGCGTCGTGAAGCAGCTGCTTAAGGATGCGGGCATCACGGTGACTGAGCGCACCGCCGCCCAGGGCGCAAGCGAGGGCGCTACCGCCATCTACCTCACCGAGGCCGACGACGCCTGCTCGGCGCGCGACGCGCTTGCAACCGCTATGGGTCTGGCCAACGCGGCCGAGCTCGATGAAGAGGGCTACGTCCTCGGCGTCGACGCCGCGCGCAAGGCCATCGTCCTCACGGGTGCCGGCGGCGACGGCAGCTACTATGCTGCGCAGACGCTCGCTCAGCTCATCGAGGGCAAGGACGTGCCCAACGCGCGCATCTCCGACGAGCCCGCGCTGCCCGTCCGCGGCACCATCGAGGGCTTCTACGCCCGCGGCCAGGAGGACTGGTCGTGGGAGGACCGCATGGCGCAGGTGCGCTTCTACGGCGAGACGAAGATGAACACCTACATCTACGCGCCGAAGGAAGACCCGTATCACCGCGCTCGTTGGCGCGAGCCGTATCCGCAGGACCAGATGGAGAAGATGGTCGCCCTCGTCAAGGAGGCCAAGGCCAACAAGGTTGACTTCGTGTTCGCGCTGTCGCCGGGCAACACCATCAACCTCACGAGCGATTCCGATTTCCAGGCGCTCGTCAACAAGTGCAAGATCATGTACGACAACGGCGTGCGCGACTTCGCCATCTTCTTCGACGACATCAGCAACAAAGACGGCGTGGGTCAGGCCAAGCTCCTCAACCGCTTCAACAAGGAGTTCATCAAGAAGCAGGCCGAGCCCTGCACTCTGGCTACGGTTCCCACCGAGTACGACTCCAACGCCATGCTCGACGGCGCCAACACCAAGCCCTATACCGCCAACTTCGCCAAGACGATCGATCCCGACATCAAGGTGATGTGGACGGGCAGCTCCGTCGTTCCCGACGGCATCACGATCAAGGACGCCGAGTTCATGACGAGCGTCTACGGCGATCGCTCCGGCATCTGGTGGAACTATCCGTGCAACGACTACCAGCTCAACAAGCTGGCCATGGGTCCCATCCACGGTATCGACAAGGCCGTTTTCGACAAGATCGGCTACTTCGTCATGAACCCCATGGGCCGCGCCAGCCTGTCCCGCATCACGCTGGGCACGGGCGCCGACTATTCGTGGAACGTTCAGGCCTACGACGAGGATGCCTCCCTTGAGGCGTCCTGCGAGCTCTCCTATCCCGAGCTCGCCGAGCATGTCCGCACGCTGGCACTGCACTCCTCGCAGGTGTTCGGCGGCTCCTTCTCCTGCGGTCGCCCCGACGCCCCGGAGGCCAAGGCGCATGCCGACGCCCTGCTGAAGTCCGTGGTCGTTTCCGAGGATCCCGCCCAGGACAAGAACGTCCTCGCCCTGCGCGCCGACATGAAGGCCATGGTCGATGCCTCCAACGCCCTTACGGGTGGCGACTTCGGCCCCATCAGCTCCTTCGTCGCTAAGCTCGGCCAGGTGGGCCAGGCGGGCGACAAGGCCATCGACCTGATCATCGCCAAGGTCAAGGGCGAGCAGGACAAGGTGAACAGCCTCACCTCCGAGCTCAACCGCACCGTGTCGGCCCTCGAGGCGGGCAAGCTCGTCTCCGAGCGCAGCATGGTCTACTTCATCAAGGACGCCCTGGCATACCAGATCGAGCCCAAGGCCGGGTTCGAGGTTTCCGCCTCGCTGGTCCAGAAGGGCACCGAGGTGACCTTCACGAACACCAGCTCGACGTCTGCCGCCGAGTACGAGTGGAGCTTCCCCGGCGCCACCAAGGCAACCTCGAACGAGGCCGAGCCCACCGTGGTCTACACGAAGCCCGGTCGCTACGACGTGACGCTGACGGTCCGCAACCGTTTCGGCGAGGACACCGTTTCCAAGAAGAGCGTCGTCTACGTCGTCGATTCCATGCCCGAAAAGATGGACAACCTCGCGTTGAAGAAGTATGCCACGGCAAGCAGCTCCGCGGCTTCCTCCGAGCGTGCCGAGAAGGCCGTCGACGGTTTGGTCACGGGCAGCAAGTGGTGCGCCACCGGCAACAGCGGCCAGTGGCTGACCGTTGACCTGAAGGACACCTACACGCTGTCGAGCTTCCGCATCCATCATGCCGAGGCCGGTGGCGAGGGCGCATCCGCCAACACCCACTCGTTCACCATCTCCGTCAGCACCGATGGCCGTAACTACACCAAGGTCGTCGATGTCGACAACAACACCAAGGGCGTGACCGAGCATGCCATCACGCCTACGGCCGGTCGCTACGTCAAGCTCGACATCCGCCGCGCCGTGTCCCCGGGTACCCAGTGGCCCGCCGCCCGTATCTTCGAGTTCGAGGCATACGGCATCACCGGCGACGTGTCGCAGCTGCCCGAGTACGTAGCTCCCAACACCGCTGACCTCGAGGCTCTGCTCGAGGAGGTCTCCGGCCTGGCCGAGGCCGACCACACCGCCACCACCTGGGGCAAGCTCGTTGAGGCCCGCGATGCAGCCACCGAGCTGCTCACTCGCGGCGACAAGACCCAGGACGAGGTCGACGCCGCCCACACCGCGCTCGTCGCAGCCCGCGACGCCCTGGTGAACACCGCTGCCCTCAAGGCCGAGCTGGCCAAGCACGAGGGCCTGGTCGAGGGCGACTACAACAAGGCAACCTGGGCCGCCTTCAAGACGGCCCGCGACGAGGCCCAGCAGCTGCTCGATAACGGCCGCGCCTCCCAGGACCAGGTCGACGCCGCCGCCAAGCGCGTCGCCGACAAGGCTGCCGCGCTCGTGAAGGTTGCCGACCTCAGGGCCGCCCTCGAGAAGCACGCCGGCCTGAACGAGGCCGACTACACCAAGGCCAGCTGGACCGCCTTCAAGACCGCCCGCGACGAGGCCCAGGCGCTCGTCGACGGTGCCGGCGCGACCCAGGAGAAGGTGGCCGCCGCCATCGCCAAGCTCGATGACGCCGCCGCCAAGCTCGTGAACGTCACCAAGCTCAAGGCCGAGCTGGCCAAGTGCGCCGACCTCAACAAGGCCGACTACACCAGCGCGTCCTGGAAGGCGTTCGACGCCGTCCGCGCCGACGCTCAGAAGGTGCTCGACACCGAGAACGCCACGCAGCAGCAGGTCGATGACGCCGTGAAGGCGCTCTCCGAGGCCTTTGCCTCGCTCGTGAAGGTCAACCCCATCGACTTCATCGACGTTGACGACAACACCGATCACGCCGAGCACATCGCCTGGCTGGCTGCCAACGGCATCTCCACCGGCTTCAAGAACGAGGACGGCACCCTCAGCTTCCGCCCCTATGCGAAGGTCACCCGTAACGACATGGCCGCGTTCCTCTATCGCATGGCCGGCGAGCCCG
>NZ_JADNJJ010000046.1:0-37000 GCF_015554865.1 Collinsella sp. D33t1_170424_A12
GTGGCGAATATCAACGCCAACCTTTCCGTGTCGACGCCCCGCTATAGGCTCAAGCAGGGGTCGCAGCGCGCCGAGGCGACGCGCGAGCAACTCGAGAGCTCCGATAGCTTTGCCGGTGCCGTGTCGCGCACGCTCGAGGTCGATGCCGGCGCCGTGTCGAATGTGGCGTACGACCTCGTGGACGAGGTGGCTGACAAGGCACGCATCACCCGCGGCAGCGCGGCGAGCATCCTGGCGGGCATCGCTCCGGATCGCTTCGCTATGTTCCGCGTGAACCCCGAGGAGTTCATCGTCAAGACGGCAGCGCTCATCGTGGACGAGAAGGCGCGTATGGTCGTGGAGCACATTCGCTACAACCGCGTGGCCGGCGAGTACGATGCCGCGGAGATCTTTGCCGAGGACATGCCTGAGGGCTTGTCGCGGGCGTTGCCCACCTCGTGCAAGGGCGTGCAGGATTGGACGGTCCTCGACAGCGATATCGAGCGGAAGTTCGCCCAGGACCTCGAGGAGTCGGCCGACGTGTGCGCCTTCGCGCACCTGCCGCGCTCGTTCAAGATCCCCACGCCCGTGGGCGACTACGCGCCCGACTGGGCCATCGCCTTCAACGAGGGCTCGGTGAAGCACATCTTCTTCGTGGCAGAGACCAAGGGGTCGCTGCAGACGCTCAACCTCAAGGGGGTCGAGAAGGCGAAGATCAGGTGCGCCCGCAAGCTCTTCGAGCAGCTGGGCGAGGACGACGTGCGCTATGACTTCGTGAGCACCTACGAGGAGCTGATGGACAAGGTGATGCAGTAGGGGGGGCGTTGCCGCCCCCCCTACGCGGCCGGTTATAGAGGTGCCGAAAGGTTTGCGTGCCGGCCTCCAGAGCGCCTGCGCATGCCTGCGTTGGCATCCGGCTGTTTCGCGCGAAAACCCTATCGACACATCCGTGCCCGCCAAACGATCGCCTGCTTTGTACCTAATCAACCCGTCCAAACGTGAACGCGCGTACGAGCAGCGTCGCCCCCAGCACCGCGAGGGCGGCGCCAGCGAACAGCACGAGCATCTCGGTCGATTCCAGCGGGAACAGGAACACCACGATACCCGCGATGATCGATAGCACACCGGAGAACACGGCCAGGCCGCGGTTGTGCACGGCGCCCGATTCCACCAGCGTCATCACGCCCTCGATGATCCAGCCAAATCCGATGGCGAGCACCGCGAACGTGGTGAGCGCCGCTGCGGAAAGCGTCTGGTTGCGCACCATGACGATGCCGCCGAAGAGCAGCAGCAGGCTGGTGATGATGCTCAGCGCGCGCCAGCCGGACGGCAGGATGGGTGCCCCGATGGCCGCAACGAGCCTCACGATCGCGGCGACGATGAAGTACACGCCCAGTACCACCGTGAGCACGACCATGGTCTTGACCGGCCAGAAGAGCAGGGCCGCGCCCGCGAGCAGGCCCATCACGCCTGTGACGCCGTAAATCCAGCGGACCGTCTTGACGCCGCGGTCGATCATGCCGCGTTCGTCGAAGATGAACGGATCGTGTCCCGTACGGTCGAATTCATTAAAGTGTGCCATGGTCGAAATCTCCTAACATACACATGTAAGGTAATCCTCAACTGTGGTTTACCCGAACAGCGCCGGAGTAAGCGGTTTCGAGTGGGGGAGTCCGACCACGGCTCCATCTTCATGGATGCAACAAATTGCCGTTACCATTTGTGAGCTGCGCGATGTCGGCGGCGCTCACGGCCGGCCTACTTCGCCCAGGCGCAGATCGCGTCATGCAGCCAGGCGGCGCAGCCCGCCACGGCGCCGTCATAGTAGGCGGTAAAGCGTTCGTCCGCCACGTACATCTCGGCCAGGCCACGGTGCGCTTCGGGCGTGTAGAAGCTCCATGTGTAGCCGAGCCATTCTCGGTGCAGACCGCAGATGCGCTCGCCGCTCTCGCCAGCGGGGTCCAGCCCCCGCTGCACCGCCGCCTCGAGCTCCGTGTTGATCTGCGTCCCGAGTGCTTGGAATCGCTCGAACTCGCTCTCGCTCAAATCGAGTAGCAGGCGGTTGCTCGCATCGACGGCGTCGTCGCCCCAGCGCGCCCGCGCTTCCGAGCCGTATGAGCGCTCGTTATCTTCCACAAGGCGCCGCGTCTTCGTAGCGGCGGACTTCTTGCCCATGCGTCCTCCTATTTCGCAATGCGGTGGATGAACAGGCCGCTGCGCAGTTTGGGCTCGAACCATGTGGACTTGGGCGGCATGAGCAGCCCTGCATCGGCAACGGCGAGCAGTTGGTCGATGCTCGTGGCGTGCAGCGAAAACGCTACGCCCTCCTCGCCCGCGCGCCGCTCGAGCTCGTCGGTTCCGCGGACTCCGCCCACGAACGCGATGCGCGCGTCGAGCCGCGGGTCCTCGATGCCCAGGACG
Source organism: Collinsella sp. D33t1_170424_A12 (assembly GCF_015554865.1). Taxonomy (NCBI): domain Bacteria; kingdom Bacillati; phylum Actinomycetota; class Coriobacteriia; order Coriobacteriales; family Coriobacteriaceae; genus Collinsella; species Collinsella sp. D33t1_170424_A12. The sequence continues at coordinate 2,401 of NZ_JADNJJ010000046.1, forward strand.
GGCCCCAGCACGCGGTCTTGCAGCACGGAAACATCGAGCGATGCCACCGGGTCGGCCTCGTGCAGCTTGGCGGCGAGCTCGTCGTCGGGCGTGAGCGCCCACCAACGGCCCGAGGCGTACATACCGAAGATGCCGGCATGCACGGGTTCGATCGCGCCCTCGCGCTCCTCCACGTGGAACCCGGCGTTCGCAACGCGCGTCACCAGCTCATCGGCGCTCATACCGCAGCGGTCGGCCACCACGCGGTTGTACGGCAGGATGGAGAGCTGGCTTGCCGGGAACAGCACGGATAGCACGTAGTTGAAAGGCTCCTTGCCGGTGTAGGCGCCGGCTGCCTGCGCCTCCTCGCGCATGGAGCGGGCGACCTTCACGGCGCTGGCGGCACGATGGTGACCGTCGGCGATGTAGGCGCACGGGATGGTATCCATCATTGCGCGGATGGCCTCTACGGAATCCTGACGTTTGATCTCCCACACGGTCTGGCGAACGCCCGAATCGTCCACAAAGTTGTATAACGGTGTGGCCTGCTTGGCGGCGCTCAGGATGAAGTCGAGAACCGGCTGGTCGCGATGGGTCAGAAAGATCGGGCCCGTCTGGCAGCCCAGCGCGCGGATATGCGCGATGCGGTCGCGCTCCTTGTCCTCGCGCGTGAGCTCGTGGCGCTTGATGGCGCCGTTCTCGAATTCCGAAACCGCGCACACGGCGACGAGGCCCGTCTGCGCGCGGCCGTTGCGCTCTAGTTCATAGAGGTAGTAGCACATGCCGGGGTCGCGAAGGAGCGTGTGGTCGTCCAGGCGCTCCTGCAGCAGCTCGGAGGCGCGGGCGTAGACCTCGGGGGCGTACATGTCCTGTTCGGGCGCGAATTGCGTCTCCGGTCGGTCGATGTTCAAAAACGAAAGCGGCCGTTCGGTTACGTAGCGAGCGGCCTCGGCGCGATCGAACACGTCGTAGGGCAGCGCGGCCACCTCGGCGGCATGCTCGGGAACGGGGCGGATGCAGGGAAACGGCAGCGCTTTCATGGCGGTCCTCTCACGGTGGTGCACGGGGCGCGCTTCGAGCGCGCGTATGTATCTATCCTAACCCCAGGGAAGCGCTGCGGGTTTTAAAAAACACGGCGTCCGCGCCGAGGCGGTCCTATTTGATTACGCGCACGCGATGGATGGCGGGTATCTGCTTGAGGGCATCGATCGTCCGGGCGTCGAGGTGCTCATCGGTATCAAACATCGTGTAGGCGTTCTCGCCGGCGCTTTCGTTGACCATGCGCTGCACGTTGGCGTTGTCCTTGGCGAGGACGGCCGTGATCTGCCCGATCATGTTGGGGACGTTGGCATGCAGGCAGGCCACGCGGCTGGCGGCTCGCGCCTTGCCCATGTTGCACGCCGGGTAGTTCACCGAGTTGGCTATGTTGCCGTTCTCCAGATAATCTTTGAGCTCCGATATCGCCATGTCCGCGCAGTTCGCTTCGGCCTCTTCGGTTCCCGCACCCGAGTGCGTGGTGATGAACGTATGCGGCATGCGCACGGTTTTAGGGGTGGCGAAGTCGCAGGCGAACCACGAAAGCGCGCCCGTGCGCAGGGCGGCGTCGACAGCGTCTTCGTCGACGATCGTCTCGCGGGCGAAGTTGATAAGCACGGCGCCGGGCGCGAGCAAGGCGAGTTGCTCGCTCGAGATCATGCGGATCGTGTCGGCTTTCGAAGGCACGTGCAGCGTGAGGTAGTCGCATCCACGGCAAAGGTCCTCGAGCGTGCCTACCCGCTGCACGTTGTGCGAGAGCGCCCAGGCGTGCTCCACGGAGATGAACGGATCGTAGCCGTACACGTCCATCCCAAGGTCCACGCACGCATTGGCAACCTTTGATCCCACGTTGCCCAGGCCTACGATGCCCACGCGCTTGCCGCGCAGCTCTCGGCCTACGAAGGCCTTCTTGGCCTTTTCGGCATCGGCCAGGATATTCGGGTCGCGCGCATTGTCGCGCACCCACTGCATGGCCTGCACGATACCGCGGCTCGACATGATCATCATGGCCAGCACGATCTCTTTTACAGCGTTGGAGTTAGCGCCGGGCGAGTTGAACACCACGACGCCCTGGCGCGCGTACTCTTCGATGGGGATATTGTTCACGCCCGCGCCGCATCGCGCGATGGCGCGGATGCTTCGGGGCAGTTCGTAGCCGTGCAGGTCGGTCGAGCGCATGAGGATGGCGTCGGCTTCCTCGGCTTCGTCTACGAAGTCGTAGCCCTCGCCGAACTCGACGCGCCCGTCCTTGGTGATGTCGTCGATCGTCTTGATGTAGCGCATGATGGTTTCCTTTTGCTTCGTTGCAGAACGTGGGGGCTGCGGGCTCGGGCGTCGAGGCCCGGTGCCTCGGGGGGGCAGGGGCCAGGCGCCCCTACCTAGATCGCGCTTCGCTCGCCGTCTCGAATTCCCGCATGCAGGCCGCCAGCGCCTCGACGGATTCCCTGCTCACCGCGTTGTAGATGCTCGCGCGCAGGCCGCCGGCGGCGCGGTGCCCCTTGATGTTGACGATGCCGCGCGCGGCAGCGAAGTCCACGAACTCGGCGTCGAGCTGGGGCGTTGGCGTGCGAAACGTCACGTTGGCGATGGACCGCGAGTCCGGCTGGGAAACGCCCCGGTAAAACGAGCTGGTATCGATGGTCTCGTAGAGCAGGCGCGCCTTGCCCTCGTTGCGCTGCTGCATGGCCGCCAGGCCCCCGGTCTCCTCGATCCATCGGAATACCTTGCCGCATACGTAGATGCCGAAGGTGTTGGGCGTGTTGTACATCGAGCCCTTGCTCGCTTCCAGGCGGTAATCGAGGTAGCTGGGGCAATAGGGGCTGGCGGGTCCGTCGTCGATCAAGTCGTCGCGCACGATGACCACGGTCACACCCGCGATCCCGGCGTTCTTCTGCGCGCCCGCGTACACGAGCCCGTAGCGCTCGATCTCGAGCGGCATGCTGAGGAAGCAGCTTGACACGTCGGCTACGAGCGGCGTCTCGCCACAGTCTGGCAGCGCATGGAACTGCGTGCCGTAGATGGTGTTGTTCTGGCAGATGTAGACGTAGTCGAGGTCGCCCGCGGCCGCGCGCGCCTCGACGGGCGCCAGGTCGGGGATGCGGTCGAATCCGGTATCCTCGCTGCTGGCGAGCGCGAGGGCTTCGCCGTACCGCTGCGCCTCGGACCAGGCTTTCTTGGCAAAGCTGCCGCTCACAACGTAGCCGGCTCGCCCTCGTTTCATGAGGTTGAGAGGGATGCCTGCGAACTGAAGGGTGGCGCCGCCCTGAAGGAACAGGACGCGGTAGCGGTTGGGAATATTCAGGATGCGGCGGAGCGTGGCCTCGGCTTCGTCGATGATGCGCTGGAATGCGGCGGAGCGATGGCTCATCTCCATAACGGACATGCCCGCATCTCCGTATTCGGCCAGTTCGTCGGACAGCTCGGCCAGGATGCTCTGGGGAAGGGCCGCGGGGCCTGCCGAGAAGTTGTGAACGCGCGCCATAGGTGCTCCTAACGTTTGCGGGTGAAGACGCGCCGTCTGTCGCGGTGCCTGGTACGACGTCCGCGGAGGTGCGCTCGCGTAAGGGATGTACTTTACTATAGAAGAGTATGACGGCTGTAACCGAAACGTTACCTTTTGCGATAAGAGCAAGGGCCCGCCGTCTCCATGATCGCGTTCCGGCAGCTCACGATGTATGGGGTTTCCATTCTCGACTGGTGGGTGGCGCCCTGTGCAGCGCCCGCCGGGATGAAATGGGCGCCGCCTCGTTAAAGAAAGAGTAAACTATCACTTTAAGGTTGAAGGTTGATGCCGAGAGGGGACCCCATGGCGACCTACGTTACATCTGATGTGCACGGGTACCTGCGTGCCCTCGATGCCGCCCTCGAGCTGGTGGGGCTGGGATCGGACGACGTGCTCTACGTGATGGGCGATATGGTCGATCGAGGACCCGATCCCATCGGCGTGGTGAAGCTCGTTCGGTCGCTCCCCAACGCTCGCGTGCTCATGGGCAACCACGAGCGCATGCTCCTTGATGTCCTGGCAGCCGATGACGATCGCGAGCTGCTGCTCTGGCAGATGAACGGCGGATCAACTACGTCGCGCGAGCTCGATGCGCTCTCGGGCGAGGAGGCTGGCGAGCTTATCGAGTGGCTGTCGGGGCTGCCGCTGTTCGACGTGGTCGAGGTGGCCGACGAGCGCGTGCGCCGCTCCCATCCCGGAGATCCCGAGCTCGCCGCGGCCACGCGTGCGCACCTGCTCGTGCATGCGGGCATCGACGCCGCCGCCGCCCGTGCCAACCTGCGCGCGGCGGGCGTGCCCGTGGATGCTGCGGGCGGCGCGCGCGATGCCTCGGTCGCGCAGCTCGCCTCCATGCTCTCCCAGCAGGTGTCCGATGACCTGCTGTGGATCCGCGGCGACTTCTGGAGCGAAGCTACGGGCCTGATCGGCCGCGACGGACGCGGCCCCGTGGTTGTTTCCGGTCATACGCCCTCCTTGTATCTTGGGCGCTATGGACGCTTGATGTCGGGCACCGGTGTGACCGAGGATCTGCAGGGCTGCGTGGTCGAGGTGGGGGCGTGTCGCGACACCGGCGGCGAGGCCGATCGCATCTGCATCGATTGCGCTGCGGCAACGGGTTCGCCCACCGGGCGCGTGGGGATCATGCGACTCGAGGACCGCGCGACATGGTACGTCCCCGTAGGCGAGGGCGCATAGCCTCTCCGGGATTTTTCGGTTGCTGGCAACCGTGTGCCGCAGAGGGTTTTCAAACGAAGACGGCCCCGGGTGGTTCGGCCACTCCGGAGCCGTCTTGCTAAATCTTCTGGTTATTCCTCGGGAAAGAAGATCTTCGGATAGGCTTCGTCCCATGATTCTTCATCGAGTGACCAGACGCCGTCGGTGGACTCGAATTCGAAGGATGCGCGGGTCTCGGTGGTGGCGGTGCACTCCGCGAGGCAGGTGTAGAAGATGTCCTGCATGAGGGCGGCCGCCTGTTCTTGCGGTAGATGCTGGTATGCGGGGTCGTCGGCGGCTTTGTCGAGCGCCTTCGCCCACACGATGACGAACGCGATGGGGTCGCGATGCGTCACATAGACGTAGCAGGTGCCCGCTGAATCGCGCGTGAGCATATCGCTTGTCCTAAAGCTGAGGTCCACAAGCATCCAGTTGGCATACGCCTCGGGGTCAACGCCGAAGGAATCGATATCGTCGCCGAAATCATCGAGCACCATCGATGCCAGGTACTGCTTCACCTGTGTTTTAAGCTCGGGGTCCGTGGGTTCGAGGGCGTCGAACGTGGGCTTGATCAGGTCGTGGAGCTCGCGTTCATCCTGCTCGACCGCATTCGGGCCATCGCCCCTATTGTCCAGATGCGAGTCGACGGTGTTCGTTTCGAGGGTTGTATAGGTTTCGCCGAGGGCGCCGGCGGCCAGCCAGATCGACACGATGAGCAGCAGGTTGACGAGGGCCGAGATGATGGCGCCCGCGATGCCGAGCACCTTGCCCGCTGTGGACAGGCCGGTTGGGGCGGTGCCGCGCGTCGAGCGTGCGGCGCAGGCGATGGCGGCTATGGCCAGGATGAGTCCGACAAGGGGCACGGCGCTGAACAGGATGGAAAGGGCTCCCAAGATCACCGAGGTGACGGTTAGGTTGTAGTTCGCGCTCGCTTGTGCGGCGGCGGGTGCGGGCGCGGCGACCGGCGGGAGGGCGCGGGCCTCCGACTCGCCCGAGGCCGCGGGCTGGTTTCCCAGGCTGTTCGGCGACGTAGCGTCGTCCGGCGCGGCTGCGGCTTCCTTTGGTGCGCCGATCGGTTCTGCATCCGGCGCCGGGGCGGGCGCGGTTGCTTCGGCGGAGGCGGGCACGGGCGGTAGGTCCCGGTGCCCCGCTTCGGTCCGGGGGCGGCCGTCCACCGAGCTGCTTCGAATGTCGTTCCAGGGGTTCGTTTCGTCTGTCATTGCGGGACCTCCATGGTTGCGGGGGCGGCGGCCTGGCGCGCGGCCGCTCGGCTGCGAGCTAGGCAAAGGGGTTGCGTTCGCGCGTGATGGCGCGGCGGATGTGCACGTACTCCACTATCAGCAAGACGAGCAGCAGAGCCATGACCAACAGGTAGCTTATCACGGCGCCCATCAGCCCCAGCAGGGCGACGAGCACGAGGGGCGCTATGACCGACGCGGCGAAAGATATCAGGTAGAGCTTCATCACGTCGCCCTGGCGGCGCAGCACAGTGATGATGGCGTATAGGAAATCGATGGCCGCGGTGATGCCGCCGGCGGCGATCATGAGGTAGGCGAGCATGCGGAAGCGTTCGAAATCGACTCCGTACATGAAGCTCATGACGGGTATGCCGATCCAGGCCATCATGACCCCGCTGAATACCGTTACGGCTAGGACGACGGCCATCATCGCCGCGACCACCAGGTCGAAGCGGCGTCGTTTACGCGGATTGGACCAGATGCTCGCCAAGCGCAGCAGCTGCGGTTTGTAGACGAAGCCGATCGCAAGCAGGATGCCCTGGGCGGGGAAGTACAGCGCGTTGAAGTAGAGCTGGTTGTCGTAGGGGAGCATCCCCTCCATCACGAACTTGGGCATGCTCTCGATGAGGTTGAACAGGAAGAGCGCGGCGAACAGCGGGAGGCATCGGCGCAGCAGGCCGGTGACCTCCTCAAGGCGCACCCCTCGCGACTTTTCGGTTTCAAGCAGCGCCAGCGGGATGGTGAGCAGCACCAGCGACGCCACGGCAACAACCGCCATGGCTACGGAGGCAAGCGGCAGGCTGCGCGTGATGAAGAGCGCGAGGGAGAAGGCTGCGGCGACCGCGAGCGAGCGCAGCGCCTGGCTGATTCCGGCCAGATAGAGCTTATCGGCCTGCTGGAGCCTGCCCTCGTAGACGTCGGCGACGCCGTCGACCATCTTGTAAACGTAGACACCCAGGGAGATGGTCATCATGTCGGGGCTGTAATCGCGAAACGTGCAGTACAGGATGCCCGCAACGAGGGCGAGCGCACCGGTTATCCAGCGGTTGACCTGGTAGGATGAGAACGAGTCGACCTCGTCGATATCGGAAACCTGGAAATTGCGGACGCCGTAGCTCGCCGCGATCATGAGCAGCGTGCCGGTGACGAACGCCATGGAGAACATGCCCGCCTGCTCGGCGCCGACGAGCTGCGTTGTCACTACGGTGAGCAGCGGGAACACCATGCCCCACACGCCGACGCCCACGGTATTCCATAGGTAGTCGCGTTTGGTGCAGTGCGACTCGTACTCCGCTTCCTGCTCGCTGAGCGATCCTTCGTATACCGCTTCGAGCAGGCGGGTCCACCACTGGTTTACCATGCGGGTGATGAAGGTCTGCTCGCGTTCAGGGCGCTTGGCCTCGCGCTGGGCCGCCGCGTCCGCGGAATCGTTGGGTGCGGGACGGTACGTGGGCCTGCGCCTGCTCTGGGGGCTGCCCACCGCGATGGCCCCGCGCCGCGCGAGGCGCTTGCGCATCCTATCGAGCAAAGTGATGCTCACATCAGCCTCCTGCCTGCTCAATCGCGGCTCGGGCGAACCGCGCCGCCGCCGTTCGGGCGCGGGCGCCGATAGCCGGGCGCCGCGTGTCGATTCGATTCATTATAGCCATGCTCTCGGACATCGAATTTGCAACCACGTTCGGTAACGCTTTTTGTTTCTTCTCGCGTCGCGCGGCGCTTGCGGTATCCTCTGATACGTTTTACTACGGTGCCGGCGCGACCGAAGCGCGCGATGAGCGTGCGCGCAGCCGCGTCGCCGGACGTGTTGGGGATATATATGGATTTCATCTCGTTTCTCTTAGCCCTCGTTCCCATCCTGTGGCTCGTCGTCATGTTGCTGCTGTTCAAGTGGCCCACGTGGAAGGCGGCTATAGGTTCGTTCGTCATCGCCGCTGCGCTCGCGGCGACGCGCTGGGGCATGCCGGTCGATCAGGTTGCCACGGCGAGTCTCGAGGGCTTCCTGATGGCGCTGTGGCCCATCGTCCTGGTGATCATCGCGGCGGTTTTCACCTATAACCTCTGCGTGAAGACCGGTGCCATGGATGTGATCAGCGGCATGATCACCTCTATCTCAAGTGATCGCCGCATTCTGGCGCTGCTTATCGCGTGGTGCTTCGGCGGCTTCATGGAGGGCATGGCCGGCTTCGGAACGGCCGTGGCCATCCCTGCGGGCATGTTGGCCGCGTTGGGTTTCTCACCCATCCCGGCCGTGCTCATGTGCCTGCTCGCCAACGGCGTGCCCACGCCGTACGGCTCCATCGGCATCCCTACGGTGTCTTTGGCCAACCTGGTGGGACTCGATGCCGCGCAGCTCGCCTCGGTGCAGATGCTGCAGCTCGCACCGTTCTTCATCGTTGCCCCGTTGCTCATCGTCTACGTGGCGGGCGGTTCTTCGCTGCCGTCGCTCAAGGATGCGCCCGCGCCTTCCCTGGGCCAGCGTTTCGCGGGCGTCGCGCCCATCGCGCTCGCCTCGGGTGCGGCCTTCGTGGTGCCCGCCTATCTCGTGGCCACGTTCGTCGGACCCGAGCTCTCCGTCGTGGTGGGCAGCATCTGCGCGCTCGCGGTTACGGCGGTGCTCGCCATGCGCGCCGAGCGCTCCGGTAAGCTCGATGCGCGCTTTCACATGGAGGCCCCCGAGGCCGAGGACCTCGATGCCGGCCGGGCGCTCAAGGCTTGGTCGTGCTTCATTCTCATCTTCGTGCTGCTGCTGGGTACGTCTAAGCTCGTGCCGCCGGTAAACGCCTTCCTGGCGCAATTCGCCACCAGCGTGCAGGTGTTCAGCGGTCCCAATCCGGGGACCCTTACCTTCTCCTGGATCAATACGCCCGGCGTATGGATCTTTCTGGCCGCGTTCGCGGGCGGCGCCATCCAAGGCGCCAGCCTCAAGGTGATGGGCGAGGTACTGCGCGATACCGTCAAGCAGATGATGCCCACGGTCATTACCATGTTGTCGGTACTCGGGTGCGCCAAGGTGATGGGGTACGCGGGCATGATCTCTTCCATCTCGGCGTTTTGCATCGGCGTTGCCGGTGTGTTCTTCCCGTTGGTGGCGCCGTGGATCGGCATGGTCGGCACCTTCGTGACGGGCTCGGGCACGAGCTCCGGCATGCTCTTCGGTCCCGTTCAGCACGAGGCCGCGATGGCGCTTTCGTCCGATCCCTACTGGATGGTCGCCCTCAACTCGCTGGGCGTGGCCGCGGGCAAGATGCTCTCGCCGCAGACGCTTGCCATCGGATTGGCCGCTGTTCGCGTTACGGGCAAGGACGCCGAGCTGCTCAAGGCCGTCCTGCCGTTTGCTCTGGCATTCCTGGCTGCCATGAGCGCCCTGGCGTTTTTCGGCGCCTAGCAGCTACATCCCCCTATGCGCCGCTTCTCGGTGCGCGCCGCTCTCCCACGGCCTCGCTTTGAACTGCGGGGCCGTGTTTTTTTACGCCGGACGACGCGGTGCGGACGCGCTATGCCCTATGCTCGAAGACGGTATGGAAGTCGATGTGTCGAAGTTGCGTAGTTGTTGACGGCTTAACAAACATTCGTAAGATGTTAATGCGTTAACGAGCCGTATGCGATGCATCAGCACGGGAGGTGACATGATGGAGCAGGAGCGCTTCGAGGATTTTGTCGGATTGATCGGGGCGATTTCAAAGGAGATCCAGCGGATCAAGGCCGCGGAGGCGGCGAAGCTGGGCTTGAAGGGCGCCGACATCATGTTGCTCTACCAGCTGCATCGCGAACCCGAGGGTCTCACGAGCGCCGAGCTGGCGCGCCGCGCCGGCGTGACGCGGGCCGCCATTTCCCGCTATACGGCGGGCCTCGAGGAGCGAGGCTTCATCCGCATGGTCGAAGATGAGCGTTCGGGCCGCTACCGGGCCCGCCTCTATCTGACCGAGCAAGGCGTCCGCGCCATGGACGAGGCCGTGAACACCATCGCGCGCGTGGTCGCGCAGGCCGGTGACGAGCTTTCCGCCGAGGACCGTCTGGTCATGTACCGGTCGCTCGCAACGGTTCTGGATCGGCTCAAGCACATTTCTCGTAACGAAGCAGAGGCGCGCCGCGCCGCCCCATAAGGAGGGAACCCCCATGCCAGTCCGCATCATCGTCGATTCCGCCAGCGATATGAGCAGCTCGGATCATCCGCAGCTCACGGTTCTGCCCCTGTCCGTCGTCTTTGGCCAGGATGTCTACCTCGATGGCGTCACCATCACCAACGACCGCTTCTACGAGCTGCTCACCGAGGGCGACGACCTGCCCAGCACGGGGCAGGTGAACCCCTATGCGTTCTCGCAGGCGTACGAGGAGGCGATCGCTGCGGGCGAGGACATCGTGGTCATCACCCTGTCGGAAAGGCTGTCGGGGACCCATCAAAGCGCTGTCACGGCGGCGGGCCTGGTGGATGCCAAGGTCCGTATCGTCGATACGCACAGCGTCACGGTAGGCGAGCGGGCGCTCACCGAGTATGCGCTTCGACTGCTTGACGAGGGCGCTTCGGCCGACGAGATCGTGGCTGCGCTGGAAGCCGTGCGCGACCGCGTGGTGGTACTCGGCCTGCTCGATACCCTCGAGTTCCTCCGGCGCGGCGGCAGGATCTCCGCTGCCGCCGGCGCGGTGGGAGAGATTCTCTCCATCAAGCCGGTGATCACGGTTGCGGACGGCGCCGTCGAACTCGTCGGCAAGGCGCGCGGCCAGAAGCACGGCCGAAACCTGCTGCGAAAGGCTATCGAGCGCACGGGCGTCGACTTCTCCATGCCCCTTGTCTTGGGCTATTCGGGTGTGAGCGATGCATTGCTGCGCGATTATATCGAGGCTCATCGCGACCTGTGGGAGGCATATCCCGGCGACGAGCTTCCCGTGCATTCGGTGGGCGCTACGATCGGTACGCATGTCGGTCCCGGCGCCATCGCACTTGCTTTCTTCGCGCAGGAGTAGGCCGGCTGCGATTCGATCGATGCGAAACCGTCTGCGGTGAACCGCCGCCGATGTGGTCTGGTGGAGCGGCGGCCATCCTCGGCTACGACATGTATATATCTGTGCATGCTGTTCTCGCAGCCCGTCGCGGCGCATTTCGTCGGCGATGGGCTGCGTATTGTAAAATTGTTGCAAGAACGATGCGATTATTTCCTTCGTTTCGAATTATCGTCCGTGCGTGCAGTATACTTCTTACCTACGTCGCGGCATACGCGCCGCATTCAGCATGAAGGGAGATTGAACATGAAGAAGTTCATCACTGTTCTCGGTGCTCTTGCCCTCGCTCTCGCGCTTCCCGTGAGCGCTCAGGCTTGGGAGAGCCCCGTGGGCGACGTCAAGGCCCAGACCATCACGTTCTCCGCGCCGTCCGGCGTCGAGGTGAAGGCTGCCGCCGCCTGCAACGGCACCGGCGAGCTCATCATCACCCCGACGGAGGAGCTTCGCGCTGCCAACGCCGAGGTTGCCGAGGGCTATGCCGAGATCGCATCGTTCAAGGTCGAGTCCCGCGGTAAGGTCGAGCCGCCGTTCCAGTTTGCCTACAACCTTGGTTCCGAGTATGCGAATGCTGCCGTGACCGTGTACGTCGACCACGAGGGCAAGGCTGAGAACGAGGTCATCAACAAGACCGCTAGCTCCGACGGCACCGTTACCTTCTCTACCGACACCCTCTCCATCCACACCATCGTTGCCAAGAAGGCCGATACCGTGGTGAACACCGACACCGGTTCCAAGTCCCCGCAGACCGGCCTTAACACCATGGTCGTCGCTGCCGGCACCGCTGTCTCCGCCGCCGTCGCTGGCGGTGCGTTCGTGTCGCTGCGCAAGAAGGCTTCCAAGTAGCGTTTATACCGCATGGTAGCTTCATGAAGGTTCGAGAGGGCTCGTCTTAGGACGGGCCCTCTCGTCTACCATGGGGTTTTCGACAGGGATGGATGTGATATGACGAACGAACCGCAATCTCGCGATACGCATCGACGCATGCTTCGCATCGTTGCCGCCCTCGCGATCGTCTGCGTGGTTGCTGGCAGCGGCTATCTTGTTTGGCAGCAGGTGCAGGTCTATCGCGCTCAGCAGCGCATGCAGGGCGCCGAGGTGCCCGAAACCCCTGCGGAGGCAACGCAGGAATCCACCGCGGAGCTGCCGGAGAATCCGATCAACTTCGATGCCCTGTGGGAGAGCAACGTCGAAAGCTATGCATGGCTCTATATCCCCGGCGCCCAGATCAACACGCCGGTGCAGCAGAGCGCGACCGATGACTTCTTCTACCTCACGCATGATCAAAATGGTGCGTATTCGCCCGTCGGCACCGCGTTTTCCCAAGTTGCCAACAAGCAGGACTTCTCCGATCCCGTCACGGTGATATACGGTCACGATATCGACGGCGTGTTTAAGAACCTGCACTATTTCGAGGACCAGGCGTTCTTCGATGCGAATCCCACGTTCTACATCTATCGTCCGGGCCACATCTACACGTATACCGTCGTATCTGCCTACAAGTACGACGACCGGCACATTCTCAATTCGTTTAACTTCAGCAAGCCCGAGGTTCGCCAGGAATACTTCGATTTCGTAGCGAACCCCGACTCCATGTTGAAATGCGTTCGCGAGGGAATCGAACTCACCCCCGAGAGCAAGATCGTTCAGTTGAGCACCTGCATGCTCAATGAGTTTCACGGCACCTCGCGCTATCTGGTGAGCGCCGTGCTCACCTCGGATCAGGAGACGAAGTAGATGACACAGGAAACGCCGAAGGGCAATCATTTTAGGCCGCGCAGTGAAGATGCCGCGCCCGATGCGACCGAGGTGGAAGAGTCGCCGGCGATCCCCGCCCTGAACAGTTCGTCCGATGAGGGGGAGTCGGCTTTCGATGGCGAAGGGCAGGGGGCTGAAGCTGCCTCCGGTTCCCGCCGCGCACGCCGTATCGCCGTTCGCGCTATCATCGTCGTGCTCGTCGTCCTTTCGGTCGGTGCGGCCGGGGCGGCGGTCTTCATCAACCGTTCCATCGCGCGCGGTCGCCGTTCTTTCGAGCAATCCATGCAGAAAGCCGTCGAGAACAAGGGTACCACTGTTGAATACAACGGTACGACCTATCGTTTGAACGAGGATATGGTGTCCATCGCGTTCATCGGCTTCGATAACCGCACGAAGAACGCTACGGCTGGATACGATGTGGCGGGGCAGTCCGATACCGTGATGGTGGTCGCGCTCGATACCAAGTCGGGTAAGGCGACCGGCATCGTGATCCCGCGCGACAGCATGGTCGCGGTCGACACCTATATCGACGGTGTTTACAACGGCCAGCACCAGCTGCAGCTGTGCCTGCAGTATTCGTATGGCAGCTCGCATGAGCAGAGTTCGGAACTGGTGACGCAGTGCGCTTCGCGCGTGCTGTACGGCATGCCCATCGACTACTATTTCACGCTCAACGTCGAGGGCGTGGGCCCGCTTAACGACGCCGTTGGCGGTGTTCGGCTGACGCCGGTGCAAAGCGTTCCCCCTGCCGGCATCCGCGAGGGCGTCGAGACGACGCTTCGCGGCAAGAGCGCCGAGCTGTACGTGCAATATCGAGATACGACGCAGCTCAATTCCTCGCTCGATCGACAGGCCCGTCAGATGTCTTATCTCAAGGCGTTCTCGACCCAGGTTTTGCAGAGCGCGGCAAGCGATCCGGCCACGGTGCTCAACCTCTATCAGAAGGCGCTCGATTACACCTGGACCAATTTGGGTTTCGAGCAGTTCTCGTATCTGATTAGCCAGATGCTCGACCATGGCATGACATCGTTCAACGTGGTGTCGCTGGAGGGCGAGATGGCTCCGGGTGCCGCGCATGCCGAGTTCCATCTCGATGCGGACAGCGTGTACCGAACGGTGCTCGAAACGTATTACACCCCGGTGAAGGAGTAACGCGGGGTTATGCGCCGGTTTGCGCGCCTTCCGTCGGGAGGGCGCGTGCCTGGCAGCCGGGGCAGATGCCGCGGAAGAGCGTGGCGTGGGTCACATCGGTAAAACCGCTGCGTTCCTGGAGGTCCGTATCGATTTCGGGGCGATAGGGTAGCGCCACGTCGGCAACGCAGCCGCAGCGCCTGCAAATCAGGTGGGCGTGTCCGTCGACGCGCCAGTCGAAGCGGCAGCCCCCTTCGGTGCGTACGGTGCTGATCTGCCCCGTCTCCTCCAGAAGGTTGAGGTTGCGGTATACCGTTCCGCGGCTGATCTTGCTATCGATGCGACGAATGTCGACGTAGATATCATCGGCGGTGGGGTGGTCGTCGTGGTTGCGCACGGCTTCGAGTACCATGGCGCGCTGTCTGGTATTGCGTCGTTGTACGGCCATGCCGCCCCTTCCTACGTTCATCAATATGCTATAGCAGTATAGACACATTATGGCCGCGGTGCAGGCACGGGGAAGCTTTTGCTCTACATCTCCTTGACTGGATTGAACGAACGAAGGCCCGAAGCGTGCGGCTTCGGGCCTTCGGCTGGCTGTACCGGTTGTAAGAAGTCTGCGGAAAACCCGCGTTTCCTAGCGGTCGTGGTCGGCGGGGAAGCGGATGCCGGATTGGCGGCGGGCTTCATCCATGAGAAGGAGGGAGCGCAGGGAGATCTCCTGTGCATCTCCGATCGTTCCGACCCAGCCTGCCGGTGCGGCCGAGGGCGAGCTGCCGTTTTGCACGCATGCGATCGCGTCAAGGAAGTCCTCGAGCTCGTAGGCCATGCTATTGGCGCATGACGGAAGCTCGAGCTCGTGCTTCGAGGTGGCCGTGCTCGAATAGCCGACGCCGTCCGAGCCCGAGACGCGTTCGTCGATACGTGCACCGGACGGCATGGAGATGCCGTCGAACGTCAACGTGCCCCGTTCGCCTTCAATCTGGTTTTCAGCAAGATCCTGCGTGATCTTCGAGTAGTGGAGCGTGGCCGCCATATGGTCGTAGGATGCCGTGATGACGCCGGCTCCGTCTAGACGCCCATGGGTGAGCGCCTCGGTCGATTCGTCCAGAAGCACGGGTGCGCACTGGATGGCGTTCGGTGCACCGAAGAGCGCGATGAGCGGCTCGACGCAGTACACGCCGATATCCATGAGCGCTCCCGTTGCCAGGTTGCAGTCGAAAATATTGGTATGGCGACCGGATAGGAGCTCGTCGTAGCGGGATGAATACTTGCCGAACCGGAAGGTTGCCCGGCGGATCTTCCCGAGCCGCGGTAGCGCATCGCGGATGATCTTGAGAGCCGGGTCGTGGAGGGGGCGCATGGCCTCGAGCGCAACGACGCCTGCTGCGTTGGCGGTCTCGAAGAGCTTGCGCGCTTCGAGCGCGGTGGCGCAGACCGGCTTCTCCACCAGGACGTGCTTCCCGGCTGCGATGCAGACGAGAGCCTGCTCGAGATGGATGGCGTTGGGGCTGCCCAGATAGACCGCGTCGATGTCCTGGGCGCTCGCGATGTCCTCGATCGAACGGAACGGGCGCTCGCCGCCGTGCTCGCGTGTGAATTCCTCCGCGCGATTCGCGTCTCGCGAGAATGTGCCGATGTATCGGGCGCGGGGGTTATCGTTGAGTACGTCGATGAAGCTGTCACCGATCATGCTGGTGCCGATGGTGGCGATGCGAATCATGGTCGCTCCTTTGCTGTTTCTGCGTTAGTCTGCGTCGCCCTCGATGAATCCATGGTCCACGGCGAGCGCCCCCGAGTCGGCTGCCGTCGTGGCGAGCTGGTCGCAGCGCTCGTTCATCGGGTGTCCGGCGTGCCCCTTCACCCACATGAAGGTGACGCGATGGGGCTCCTTCGCCGTGAGCAACCGCTTCCACAAATCGATGTTCTTGACCGGCTTCTTCTGCGAAGTCTGCCAGCCGCGTTTGATCCACCCGTCGACCCAATGCTTGTTGAACGCATTGACCACATACTGCGAATCGGAATGAAGCTCGACTTCGCACGGGCGCTTGAGCGCTTCGAGCGCCTCGATGACGGCGAGAAGCTCCATGCGGTTGTTCGTGGTGCGCTCGTAGCCACGCGACAGCTCGAGGACATGCTCTTTGCCCGACGGGGCCTGATAGCGAAGGACGGCGCCGAATCCGCCCCTGCCCGGGTTTCCGCGCGCTGCGCCATCGGTGTAGACAACGACTCTCACGAGGGGGCTCCCTTGCAACGTAGATATGGATGAATCATTCATTGTACTCGCTCGCTTGATAGCGCGGGGCGGTTTGGCCTTGGTTTTTGTTGGGTATAGTTGACGTTACGCAACGTTTGGCTTCGACCTGTCCAGGTGCGGAGCGCGCGGGTACGCAACGAGTGGAGGAGTGGACCTACAGTGGCCCAAGGTAACGGATTCGATAACGACGATTTTCAGGATATGCTGCATACCATGTTCGGGTTTTCCAGCGCGGGCTTCGGTTCGGACTTCGGCGACGATGCCGGTTCCGGGCACGATGGCCCCATCCCCGTTGACGCTGTCGTCGACGGAGAGGGGCGACCTGCCGGATCAGCTGGTAAGAGCGGTGGCAAGAACGGCGGATCGAGCCATGGTGCGGGCGGTTTTGCCCAGCGCGTTGCCCAATGGAGCCGCCGCGCGTTCATCGCGCTCGCCATTCTGCTCGCCATCGCGCTCGCGGTTGGGTACTGGTGGTTCCATCCCGCGCTCAACCTGCAGAGTCCGCGTGTTTGGAGCTGGATACTCATGATCGCGTTCGTCGCGATCCTCGGACTGCAGGTTGCCGCCATCAGGAGCGCGAAGCACCGTACGCTCTTCCGCCGCCTGGTGATTGTTCCCGGGGCGTTTGTGGTCGCGTTCTTCTTGGGCATCTTGTTGGGTCAGCCCTTCGTCCCGGGCAACGCTGAGCGCTTCGCGTCGGTGCTTAAGACCACCGAGGGCGATTTTGCCAAGGACATCGAGCAGGTCGACTACTCCGAGGTCCCGGTCATCGACCGCGACTCCGCCGTGCTGCTCGGCAACCGCGCCATGGGCTCGATCCCCGAGTACGTCAGCCAGTTCGAGATCAGCCCGGCCTACAGCCAGATCAACTACCAGGGCCGTCCGGTCCGCGTGAGCCCGCTCACCTACGCCGACCTCTTCAAGTGGTTCTCCAACCGCGGCAACGGCATCCCCGCCTACGTGCTCGTGGACATGGTCACGCAGGAGGCCGAGGTCGTCCGCCTGAAGCAGCCCATCAAGTACAGCGAGTCCGAGCCGCTGGCGCGCAACATCGACCGCTACGCGCAGCTCAAGTACCCCACCTATATGTTCGACCAGAAGTCCTTCGAGCTCGATGAGGAGGGCACGCCCTGGTGGGTCTTCCCGGTCCAGAAGCGCACCATCGGCCTGTTCGAGGGAACCACCATCAACCGCGTCGTGCTCGTGAACGCCTGCACGGGCGAGACCGCCGACTACGCTATCGACGAGGTGCCCGCCTGGGTCGACCGCGCCTACCCGTCCGACCTCCTTATCCAGCAGTACAACTGGAGCGGCGCCTACGGCAAGGGCTGGCTCAACTCGATCCTCGGCCAGGTGGGCGTCGTGCGCACCACGCCTGGCAAGGACGGCCAGCTCGGCTACAACTACCTCGCCCAGGGCGGCGACATCTACCTGTACTCCGGCGTGACGTCTGTGACGGCCGATAGCTCCAGCATCGGCTTCATCCTGGTCAACCAGCGTACCGGCGAGTCCCACTTCTATTCCGTCCCCGGCGCGACCGAGGACTCGGCCATGGACTCGGCCGAGGGCCAGGTCCAGAACCTCAAGTACCAGGCCACCTACCCGCTGTTGCTCAACGTGTCGGGACAGCCCACCTACTTCATGGCCCTGAAGGACAACGCCGGTCTCGTCAAGATGTACGCGATGATCAACGTGCAGCATTACCAGGCGGTCGCGACGGGCAGCACCGTCGCATCCACCCAGGAGAGCTACCTGGCCATGCTGGCGGTCGATGGAACGCTGTCGGACGAGGAGGCGGCCGCGGCGGGCGCCGAGGAGAAGGCCTCAGGCAAGATCGCGAGCATCGCGCAGGCCGTCATCGACGGCAACTCGCATTTCTACGTGACGCTCGAGGGCGACGGCGCGATCTATGACTTCGCCCTGCCCGACATGCTCGAGATCGTGCGCTACCGCGTCGGCGACGCCATCGAGTTCGGCTATGCCAAGCCCTCCGACGACGGCGCGTCAACCCGGCAGGTCGTGAGCCTGGGCGGCGTCCGCGCCAAGGCCGAGGAGGCTCCCGTCCCGGGTACCGACGTGGAGCCGGCGGGCGAGGCGGCGCGGGGCTAGGTCTTGGCCGGCCCCATCTCTTTAAAACTGCGTTATCGGGGCAAATCCCGAAGAAGGCAGCCGTCCTGCGAGGCGACTGCCTTCTTTTTGCGTATCGTGCCGCGCCGCCGCAGGGCGCCGTGTGCAATCGCGACGACTTTTCACAGGCGCATCCTGCATCTGCAATATATACAGAAGCGATAGCAATTCAGCGACCTGCGGTTTTATGAGTGGAACGCGCCCGCTACCGAGCGATTTCGATTTTTGATGGGAAAAGTCGACAAGATTGCACACGGCGTGCATGGTGAACGGCTTTGCCCGGCGTCAATGCGGCGCGGATGGGGTGCAAACCGAGGGTGAAAGCGCTCACGCGCTTTATTCTCCGTCCAAAAACGCTCCGGTCTGGCGGTTCCACAGGGCGGCGTACTCGCCGCCCGCCGCCGCGAGTTCGGCGTGCGTGCCGTCCTCGACGATCTCGCCGTCAGCGAGGACGACGATGCGGTCGAGCGCGGCGACCGTTGAGAGGCGGTGCGCCACCACGATGGACGTGCGGCCGCGCATGAGGTTCTCGAGCGCATCCTGCACGAGCGCCTCGCTCTCGGAGTCCAGCGCGCTCGTGGCCTCGTCGAGTACCAGGATGGGCGCGTCGGTGAGGATGGCGCGGGCGATGGCCACGCGCTGGCGCTGGCCGCCGGAGAGCTTCACGCCGCGCTCGCCCACGAGCGTGTCGAGTCCGCTTGGCAGGCGGTCGATGAACTCGAGTGCGTTAGCGAGCTCGGCGGCGCGGCGTATCTCCTGATCGGTGGCGTCGGGGCGGCCGTAGGCTATGTTCTCGCGGATGGAGCGATGGAACAGCAGCGCCTCCTGCGGAACGTAGGCGATCTGGCGGCGCAGGCTCTGTTGCGTGCAGGCGGAGATGTCCTGGCCGTCCACGTACACATGGCCGTCTTGCACGTCGGACAGGCGCAGCAGCAGCTTGGTGAGGGTGGTCTTGCCGGATCCGGAGCGCCCCACCAGGCCGACGCGCTGGCCTGCGGGGATATGCAGGTTCAGATCGGTGAAGACCCTGTCGCCCTCTGCGGCGTCGGCATAGGCGAAGCCGAGGTGGTCGAAGTCGATGGAGCCCTCCCGCACCGCGAGCTCCGGCGCGCCGGGGGCGTCTTCCACGAGTCGGGGCTCGTCGAGGATGCGGGCCATCTCGCTCGCGTCGCCGATGGCGCGGTTCATGCGCTGCATCATCGAGTTGATGTAGTTGAAGCGCATGGAGAGCTGGTAGGTGTAGGAGAACATCATGACGAGCATGCCGCCCGAGATGCCGAACCAAGCGTTGCCGCCGGCTACGAAGATGGACACGATGAGCATGATCACGGTGATGATGCCACTCGTGGTGAACCCGCGCTGCATGGTGGCGCGCATGGAGCGGCTCTCCGCCCGCATGGTCGCGAGGTCCGCCTCGTCGAAGAGCTCCTTCTCGAAGTCCTCGCGCCCGCACGTCTTGACGGCCAGGATGTTGGTCACGGCGTCCGACAGCACGCCGGAGAGGCGGTTCTGCGCTTTGGCGGTGGCGGCGGACAGCGGCAGGATGCGCTGGTACATGCGCGTCGCCACGATCACGTATACCACGAGCATCACGGCGAGCGCCAGGGCATAGGCCGGGACGGCGGGCGCAAGCGCGATGAAGGTGCAGGCGGTGCTCGCGATGGTGGGGATCAGCGAGTACACGACCACGTCCACCATCTGGGTGTAGCCGCTCATGAACTTGCTCGTCTGGCTTACCAGCGCACCGCCGAAGCGGCTCGTGTGGAAGGTCATCGACTGGTTGGAGAGCGTGTCGAAGCACAGGCGTGCCAGGTGGTAGTTGCCGTTGATCTGCAGCTTGTAGACGGCGTAGTCCTGCAGCTTGGAGCATATCTGGCCGATGAGGTTCACCAGCAGTAACGCCAGGATGTAGGGGCCGAAGACCTCCCATACCTTATCGGCGGGCACGGGAGAGGCCTGCACGCGGTCCACGATGAGGCCCATCACCCAGGTGTTCACGAAGATGAGCAGCGCGATGTAGGCGATCGAGGTGAAGACGGCGAGCAGCGCCGCTCCCGGCACGAGCTTGGTGACCTCCCAGAAGCGCCTCAGCGTGCGCTTGACGGCCGGCTTCTCCAGCTTCTGGACGTTTCTTTGCGACATATGCTTCCCCCTGACGTTGTTTTCCTGACAAGGTTATCCCTTGAACCGCCCCTCGGGTCAAGTTCGATTCGCGCCCCCATGCCGCTTACTGCCGGCGGTATCGTTCGCACGTAATGGCGCATTGTCCTGGGCGGTGTTTTTGCGGCGCCGATTAGGGTAGAAATACTATCAACGAAGTAATACATCACCAACCCGAGGAGTTCGGATATGTCCCATAGCAAGAAGCTCGTATTCATCGTCGGCTCGCTGCGCCGCGGCTCGTTCAACCGCGCGCTCGCCGACTACGCGGCCGAGGTCGTGGGCAAGCGTGCCGAGGTCGAATACCTCGAGTACGCGGACCTTCCCCTGATGAACGAGGATATCGAGTTCCCGGCGCCGGCCGCCGTGGCGCGCGTCCGCGAGCAGGTCGAGTCGGCGGACGGCGTGTGGATCTTCTCGCCCGAGTACAACTTCAGCTATCCCGCGGGGCTGAAGAACGTGCTCGATTGGCTGAGCCGTCCGCAGGTGGCAGGCGATTTCGACGCCGCCGTCTCGCTCACCGACATGCCCGTCGCCATCTCGGGCGCGGGCGGCAAGGCCGCGAACGCCAACGTGCGCCGTCAGCTCGTCGAGCTGCTCGAATACGTAGAGGCGTCGATCGTGGGCGGAGAGGGCGAGGGGTTCGTGCTGCCCGCTTCCGCCTGGCAGACGGGCGTCTACGAGATCCCGGAGTGGGACAAGACGCGCATCGCCCTGCAGGCCGAGGACCTGCTCGCCGCCCTTCCGTAGCTGTTTGGTTGCCGTGGCGCCCCCTGGTTCGCTTTCGCGGCCGGAGGCATCGGACCGCGCCCCTTCCCGCGCCGAAAGCCCGAGGCCCCGGCCCCCGGTCGAATCTGACCGTGGGGCCGGGGCCTCGTCTCATGGATCGACTCGCTCGCTTCCGATCCGAGGACTAGGCTTCCTCGACGACCAGGGGGACGAACTGGAAGGTCAGGCAGTCGACCAGGCCGCGGTTGGTGAGGCGCAGGTCGGGCAGGCAGGCAAGGGAGGTCAGGCCCATGGTCATGAAGGGCGAGGGCATGGTGCAGCCCATCTCCTCCCAGGCGCGCTCGAGGCGCTCGACTTCCGAAGCCACCTCCTCGAGCTGCTTGGTGCTCATGAGGCCCGCGACGGGCAGCTCGACCAGCCCGAGGACCTCTCCGTCGCGTACCGCCACGGCGCCGCCGCCGCAGGATGCGAGGGCGTTGGCAGCGATGGCCATGTCCTCGTCGTTATCGCCGATGACCAGCAGGTTATGGGCGTCGTGCGCGACGGTCTGGGCCAGCGCGCCATGGATGCCGTAGCCGCAGGTGAAGCCGTAGCCGAAGGTTCCGGTCTCGTGATGGCGCTCGAAGACGAAGGCCTTGAGAACGTCGCCCTCGGCGTCGGCGACGAGCTCGCCGTCCACGATCGGCACATCCAGATGGCGCTCGACGTTGCTCACGCGGCCGGAGACGGCCTCCATCACGCGCACGCGGGCGGTGTCGCCGGAAAGGGCGTTTCCCTCGCCGTCGACCGCCGGGATGCGGAAGGTCTCGGGCGAGATCTGTACGCCGAGATGCATGGTGTTGAGGATCCAGTCGGGATAGGCGGCGCCGTCGACCTCGAACAGGGCCCGACCGTCCTCGGCCACCACCTCGCCGTCGATCATGGTCATCTGCACGTCGAAGTCCGTGAGGCTGCCCATGAGGACCATGTCGGCGCACTTGCCCGGGGCGATGCTGCCGAGCTCGTGCTCCATGTGGAAGCAGGTCGCGGTGTTGATGGTCACCATCTGCAGCGCGACGAGCGGATCGATGCCCTCTGCCACGGCGCGGCGCAGGATGTGGTCCAGGTGCCCGTACTCGACGAGCGTGTTGGGGTGGGTGTCGTCCGAGATGAGGTTCATGAAGCGCGTGTCGATGTCGCCCGCGGTGATGGCCGGCGCGAGGTGGGCCAGGTCGCGCCACGCCGATCCCTCGCGGAGCTGCGCGTACTGGCCCAGGCGCACCTTGGCGAGCACGTCCTCGGCGCGCGTCGACTCGTGGTCGCAGCGCACGCCGCTGGAGACGTAGGCGTTGAGCCCGCGGTCGGTCTCGGGGACCGAGTAATGGCCGGTCACGCATGCGTCCGCCCGAAGCGTCGCCTCGATCTCGCCCATGGGGTGCTCGGCGGCGGCGAGAACGCCGGGGAAGTTCATCATCTCGCCCAGGCCCACCACAAAGTCCCAGGTCATGCTCTCCGCGATGTCCTTAGGGCCGATGGCGCTGCCCGTATCCTCGAAGCCGGGAACCGCCGGCACGCAGGAGGGCGTGGTGACCATGGCCTTGAGCGGCGTGCGGCGCGCGTCCTCGACCATGACCTTGACGCCGTCGAGCCCCACGACGTTGGCGACCTCATGGGGATCCCAGTAGATGCCCACGGTGCCGTGGGGCACGACGGCGCGCGCATACTGGGAGGCGCCCATCATGGACGATTCCACGTGGATGTGGCCGTCAAGAAAGCCAGGGGCCAGGTAGCGTCCGTCGGCGTCGATCACGCGGGTCCCCTCGCCGATGCAATGGGAGGCATCGCCCACGTAGGCGACGCGCCCGCAGGCTATGGCGACGTCGACGCCCTCTTGGACCTCGCGGGTGTTGACGTTCACGAGCTTCGCGCCTTTGATGACGGTCTCGGCGGGTTGGGTTCCCTGGGCGACGGCGATGAGGGTGGGGCTGCACTCCCATAGCGGCGCCTTGCAGAATGTATTGATCACGCGTGCTCCTTTCTACTGGGTTATTCATTGGCACCATCTTACCCATTTTCACAATTGCGGAGGAATCGCGAAGGCGAGTTGGGGTTTTTGTCGCAAACGACCGCTTGTCGTGTTTTTCAACCGCTTATCGTGGATATTCGGCGGCCTTCTCGGAGGGAGGTGGTCGAGCTGGCGGGCGCCTGGGATATCGGGGATAATCGGGGACGTTGTGACAACGTTGAAAGGATGCTTATGAGCTTCGACGCACGTATCACCCGCCGCAGCGCCCTTGTGCTCGCGGCTTCGCTGCTGCTTGCCGGCTGCGCTCCCGCAGCAACGGATGGATCTGCTCCGGCTGGCTCCATGGCCGGTAGCGCCGCCGTCTCGGATGCCGGCCCCGCTTGGGAGGCCACGCTGGACGCCGAGGCGCCCTTCCTTAACGTTGAGGGCCAAGAGGGCGCCGCCATGCCCGGCGACCTCTGGACGCAGCTCGATGATGGCACCATCCAGGTGCAGGTTGCCGGCTCCTCCATCCCCGAGCCCGCTGTCGACCGCGTGGATTTCGCCGACGGCGTCCTCACCCTCACCATGGCCGTGCCGGACGAGAACACCCCCGCCACCATGGACCTGGTGCTCCATCAGTTCATGGTGAAGCCGGTCGACAAGGCCGAGGTGAAGACTGTTAAGCTGGTCCGCGGTTCCGACGAGGTCGAGCTCGCCCGCGGCGTTGTTGCGCCCGCTGTGGAGCTTGCCGAATAAGACGCATTTCGCGTATCGCGCCGCTATGCTAGGGCGCGCTATCGACTGGATGGCTCGCGGTGCCCGTTGTCGGACGGGTGCCGCGAGCTTTATGTATGGGGGCTCGCATGCTTGCAATCGGATGCCATCTTTCCACCACCAAGGGATACGAGGCGATGGGTAGGACCGCGCTGGATATCGGGGCCAACACGTTCGCCTTCTTCACGCGAAACCCGCGTGGCGGTAACGCCAAGGCGCTTGATCCGGCCGACGTGGCCGCCCTGCAGAAGCTGTTGGACGACGAGGGGTTCGCGCGCCTGGTGGCGCACGCGCCTTACACCTATAATCCCTGCTCGGCAAAGGAACGGGCGCGTGAGTTCGCACTCCAGGCTATGGCTGAGGACCTGCAGCGATTGGAGATGCTTCCCGGCCACTACTACAATTTCCACCCCGGGGCCCATGTGGGGCAGGGTGCCGAGCGCGGCATCGAGCTGATCGTCGACTGCCTGTGCCAGGTGATGTTCGAGGGGCAGCGCACCACCGTGCTGCTCGAGACCATGGCTGGCAAGGGGACCGAGGTCGGCCGCAGCTTCGAAGAGATAATGGCCATCATCCGCGGCGTCATCGCCCGTCGCCCCGAGCTCGATGGTCTGCTTGGCGTGTGCATGGATACCTGCCACGTGAGCGATGCCGGCTACGATATCATCGGCGACCTCGATGGCGTGGTGGAGGAGTTCGACCGCGTGGTGGGGCTCGAGCGCCTGCGTGCGGTTCATATCAACGATTCCAAGAACCCGCGCGGCGCGCACAAGGACCGGCACGAGGTGATCGGCGGCGGCTACTTGGGCAATGCCGAGCTCGGAGGCGGCGAGTCCGTCTTGCAGGCGATCGTGACGCATCCGGCGTTGAGCGACCTGCCGTTTATTCTGGAGACCCCGCACGACGAGCTTTCCGGTTATGCGGAAGAGATCGCCTATCTGCGCGGGCTCGCGGATCGCTAGCGACTGCCGCCGCCGATGCCGCATCTGCCGCTGCAGGCATGCCGCCGTTTCCATCTTAATATTCCTGTTATGGGAGGCCGCAGGGTCTCCCATATTTATGCATACACACCCTATGGGAACGGTATGCGAATATACAATTCTGCACGTTAGGCCAGCTACTTACTAGCACGGTGATAATGAGTAAAGTGTCGAGTCGCGACCCCATGTTTCACAAAGAATCAAAATGTTTTGCATAAAACAGCGTAGTCTGTGGTATTTTTCGAATACAATTCTTTAGGCGCTGCATATTGTGTCTTTAGATTCTTATGCATGCATATCCTCGTATACTACCAGTTAAGGAACTTGTTCACATGAGAATAAGTGCGTCACGTATACGTTGGAAAGGATAGGTTATGCGTAAGATCGGTATGGGGATGGCTATGGTTTCGACTGCGCTTGCCGGCGCTTTGATGCTTGCGGGGTGCGGCGGGGCTCCGAGTGCGAACGGTTCGTCGCACGATTCGCCTGATGGCGCAGAGATGCAGTTGGTGACGAACGGCGTGCTTACCGTCGGCACCTCCGCAGAGTACGAGCCGTTCGAGTATATGCAGGATGGCGAATATAAGGGCTTCGACCTCGATCTGGCTCGAGCGATCGCGGAAGACCTCGATCTTGAGCTGAAGATCGAGAACGTCGATTTCGACACGATCGTTCCGGGCGTGGCGTCGGGCGCTAAGTACGATGTGGGCATCGCCGCTATCACCGCCACGCCAGAGCGTGAGGACCAAGTCGATTTCACCGAGTCCTATTATCTCGATGACCAGGCGATCGTCACGATGGCCGATAACGCCGAGGTGACCGGCGACACCTGCTTCGACGTTTTGAATGCCGATGGCGTGAAGATCGCCGTGCAGTCCGGTTCGACCGCCGAGGCCTTTGCACGCGAGAACTTCCCGAAGGCCTCGTTGGTGCCCTTCAAGAACGCGACGGATTGCTTCGCTGCCGTCCAGTCGAACCAGGCGGTGGCCCTCGTGACCAATCGCTCCGTTGCGGCGCAGCTGGTGGCAACGTCCTTTACGAACGAGCATGTTATCAAGCAGGTTTCAACGGGCGAGGAGTATGCCATCGCTGTAGGCAAGGCAAATCCCGCTTTGAGGGAAGCCCTCGATGCGTCGATCGAGAAGCTCGCCGCCGACGGGACCATCGACGCGTTGATGGCGCAGTACAACATCAAATAGGTTGCGCATGGCTCGTGCGGGCTCGGTCGGCCGGGCCCGCACGATGGGGGATGCTGGGAGCTCGCCGCATATCGGCGGGATAATCTGCACGAAGGGGATACACGATGAAGATGAATGATGCGGTGCCGCTTTCCTCGCGGCTCGATGCCGGCGCCCGCACGCGGCGCGCGCTCCGCACCCTTGCCCTCGCTTGCTGCGCGCTGGTGCTTGCGGTCTGGGCGGGGATGTCGACGCCGCAGCGCGCCGATGCGCTAGAGGTCGAGAAGCTCACCTGTCGGCCTAATGGCGATTCGGGAAGCGAAGTGCTCGGCGGATCGGAGACGCGCATCACCTGGGAAGTCCAGGCTGCTGCTGACGAATCGCTCGCGGGGCTGAGCCTTACGGTTCCCGAGGGCACGGCGTATGAGACCGACGATCTGCGTCTCACCATGCTGTCCGGTGACGATCTAATGGATCGCGAGTTCATCGAGCCCGAAATCAAGCAGGACGGCGCGACGCTCCGCCTTGCGTTCCCCCAGGCAGCTCCTGCGGGACGATATTTCCGTCTCGAGGTCTACGGCGTCGTGTTCCCCGCGGCGGGCGGTGAGATGCAATGTCGCGGTGCGTACGAGCTTGCCGACGGAACCAGCCACGATGTGGAGGGTATTCCCGCAGTCGCTATCACCGCGGTGACGCCGCTCGACCAGTTCAAGGTGTTTCTCGAGCAGCAGCCCTGGGTACAGGCATGGAATTCCAACACCTTCCTGCGCCTGTTCTTCAATCCCGTGCTCATCGTGAGCAGCCTGCCCATCATCTTCGGCGGCTTTCTCATGTCGCTTGCCATCGTGTTGCTGGCATTTCCCGTCGCGATCCCGTTCGGCTTCCTATTCGCCCTCATGCGACTTTCGAATTCGCGCATCTTGCGCGCACTGGCGGGGGTGTACGTGAACCTCATCCGCGGCACGCCGGCGTTTCTCCAGATCTACATCGCGTTCTTCGGCTTACCGCTTGCCGGCATCAACATCGATAACTATGCGCTCGGCGTGATCGTTATGGCCATGAACTCCGCTGCGTATCTGTGCGAGATTTTCCGTGCGGGCATCCAGTCGATTCCCAAGGGCCAGTCCGAGGCGGCGCGCTCGCTGGGCATGAACGCCGTGCAGACGATGGTCTATATCATCGTGCCGCAGACGTTCCGCAACGTTATCCCTACGCTCACCAGCGAGTTTATCCTGCTATATAAGGATACGTCGCTGCTTGCCGCCGTGGGCGTCATGGAGATCGTCATGTATGCCAAGACCATCGTCGCTACGACGGGCTCGATTACGCCCTATGTCGTGGCAGCGCTGTTCTACCTCGTCGTCACGCTGCCGCTCGCTCGCGTGGTGAGCGTGCTCGAGGCGCGTTTGATGGGGGCGACTGCCGGTACCTCGGCCGGACCCGCGGCGAAGAAGCCGTTGAAGAGCGCGGGCACCGTGGTGCCGACGCCGCCCGACCATATCGCTGGTTTGTAAGGGAGCATGAAGATGAGCAATGTGAATGGTGCCGATATCGCGGTGAGCATCCGTGGTCTTCAGAAGAGCTTCGGCGATAACGTGGTGCTGCGTTCGATCGATCTGGATGTGCGTCGTGGCGAGGTCGTCGTGGTCCTGGGGCCGTCGGGATCGGGCAAGTCCACGATGCTGCGATGCGTGAACCTGCTTGAGACCCCCACGGGTGGTTCGATCGTTTTTAACGGCGAGGATATCACCAAGCGCGGCGTGGATATCAACAAGGTGCGCGCCAAGCTGGGCATGGTGTTTCAGCAGTTCAACCTGTTCCCCAATATGTCTGCAAAGAAGAACGTCATGATCGCGCAGGAGAAGGTGCTCAAGCGCTCGCGTGAAGAGGCCGAGGCGGTGGCGCTCGAAGAGCTTGCAAAGGTGGGCTTGGCCGACCGCGTTGATTTCATGCCCGGCCAGCTCTCCGGCGGTCAGCAGCAGCGCGTTGCCATCGCTCGTGCGCTGGCTATGAATCCAGAGGTGATGTTGTTCGACGAGGCGACGTCTGCCCTCGATCCAGAGCTCGTGCGCGACGTGTTGGGCGTCATGCGCGACCTTGCTCGTGACGGTATGACTATGATCGTGGTGACGCACGAGATGCAGTTCGCCCGCGATGTGGCCGACCGCGTGGTCTTCATGGACGGTGGCGTGATCGTGGAGGAAGGCACGCCCGAGGATGTGTTCGACCATCCGAAGTCAGAGCGCACGAAGGACTTCCTGGGCCATATCTCGTAGATCTGGCCGGGGGCGGGCGCATGGCGGCGATCGCCTTCGCCCCTGAGCGCCCCGCCGGTCATGGCCGCGCCCCGTATCCCAGTGCCTGCGGCTGGGGATACGGGGCGCTCGCCTCGAGGGCTTCTATAGGGCGCTGCGATAGATCTCGCGAGCGTCGTCGAGCGTGAGCACCTTGAAGCTGCCAAACGTTGCGCCGCGGTTGATCTCGAGTCCCGGGATCAACGCGTCGATGTCCTCTTCGCGTACGCCGAGCTCATTCAGGCTGGCGGGCATGCCCATCGATACGAAGAACTCCTGAAGCTCGTCTATGGTTGCTTCGACGGCGTAGCCCACTGCGAGCTCGGGCTCGATATCGATGCCGTCTTCCTCGGGGTCGACGGGTTCGATATCGAAGACCTGCTTGCCGAACTCCAAGAAGCGCTCCGGATGCTCGGTCCATACGGCGCGCATCCACGCGGGGAATATCACCGCGAGTCCGGCGCCGTGGGTGATCGAGGTGTCGAAGGCCGAGAGCTCGTGTTCCAGTCCATGACATGTCCAGTCGCCGTCGCGGCCGCTGGGTACGGCCATGCCGCATCCCGCTAGACCGTTGTGCGCGAGGGTGCCGATCCACATGAGCTCGGCCCGTGCGTCGTAGTCGTCGGGGTCGTCCATGACGCGGGTCGCCGCTTTCATGGCGGCGCGAATGAGCCCGCAGGCGACGTTGTCCGTAACGCCCACGGCGGGTTCGCCGGAAAAGAACCGCTCCATGATATGGGCGATCATGTCGGTCGCGCCGGCCGCCGTCTGGTAGGGCGGCAGGGTAAAGGTGAGCTCCGGATCCATGAACGCGATGACCGGGCGGTTGAGGTCGGTGTTCACGCCGCATTTGAGGTGCTCGGCATCGTTGCTGATCACGCAGGAGTTCGATCCCTCCGAGCCCGAAGCGGGAATGGTGAGTACGCAGGCGAGCGGAATGCGGTCGCTCGGCGTGGCGCGTTTGCGGAAGAAATCCCACACGTCCCCGTCGTAGGGCGTACCGAGCGAGATGGCCTTGGCGCAGTCGATGGCGGAACCGCCGCCGACGGGGAGGATGATGTCGACGTCGTTCTCGCGGGCGCTGGCTATACCGCGGCGCACCAGTCCTATCTCGGGGTTCGGTCGGACGCCTCCCAGTTCGACGGTTTCGATCCCAGCTGCCTCGAGCGAGCGCTTCACGCGATCGAGCGTGCCGGCGCGCACCGCCGAGCCCTCGCCGTAGACGACGAGCGCGCGGCGGTATCCTTCCGCTGCGAGCACGGTGCCCACGGCGTCCGTCACGCCGCGGCCGAATTCGAAGCGCGTGGGCGAGTAGAAGGAAAAGTCGTTCATTGGTGCTCCTTAGCATGGGGTGCCGGTTCTCTCGTGCCTACGATACCCGATTGGCGCCTCGTGGGCGCCGTCATGGCCGAGCGTGCATCACGCCCGATGCGAGCGGCCCGCTTCCGCATCGCCGCCTCGCTCGATGGCGCGGATGTCGTCCAGGCCCACGACGGCGTGGGCGAGCCGAAGCTTGCGGAATGCGGGCTCGATGCTATGGACGATATCGGTCCTCGTGATGTATCCGTCCCAATCGTAATAGGTTACGCGTACCAGGTCTCCCTTCTTCAGCTGCATGAGCTGGCGGGAAAGGGATTCCGCCTCCTCTTCGGTGAGCTCGTGTTTGGGCTCCACGATGCGCTCCTGTTCGCGGGCGAGCTGGTAGTAGCCCGTCAGCGCGGCGAATGGCATGAACTGGGCTGCGCGGTCTGCTCGCTTATGGCCCGCGCGCGTGGTGCCCGAGAGCCGTTGCGGATTAGGCATGGTGTCCTCCAACCTGGTTGTTGCGCTCGCGCCCGGTGGCGCCGCGCTTGAAATTTGTTCCTTTGAGCAGGGCGTTTTTGCCGTAGCGCTGCTTGACGTCCAGCACGGTGCGCTGCAGCCTGCGCTCCTGCTCTTCCGCCTCTACGTCGCAGAAGAGGTCGTAGCTCGCCATCTCCTCGGGAATGAGGTTGCCCATGCCGATGTTGATGCGTCGGATGGGCCGTTTCGGATCGATCGTGTCGCGGAATAGATGGTCGAAATGGCGCATGAGGTGCTTGAACGAATTGGTCTGCTCGCCGATCTTTCGCTGCCCGCCGGCGTGGGCGTAGGCCGCGCGCCCGGCGACGGGCCTGGTGCCGTGCTCGCCTGTGAACAACGGCCCCGCATGCGCCGCGCCGCCGCGCGCTCCTATGAGCGCGGTGTCGTCGAGCGCGCTGTGGCGCGCCGGATCGAGGCAGCCGGGGGGAAGGGCGTCGTTCGGCGCGGCGCCCCGGCCGTAGCCGACGTAGAGCGAGATGCGGTCGCATACGGCGCGCCGGTCCACGAGGTCGAGCGCCGAGGCGTCGACCATCTCGCGCAAGACGGTATACGCCTCGGTATAGCTATAGTCGCGTGCGAGGACCTGTCCGTTGCTGAGCGATGTGGCGGCGGGCCGGTAGGCGTGGATATCCGCTATGGTGCAGGGTTCGCGTCCATGCGCATGGTCGATGAGGTATTCGGCGTTCACACCGAGCTCTCGATAGAGGATCTCCTCGTTGAGGGCGGCGACCCCCATGAGGTCGAAGACGTTGTAGCGGGCCAGGCGCGCGGCTATGCCGGGACCGATCCCCCATATGTCGGTGATGGGCCGGTGCGGCCAGATGAGGCGTCGGAACGAATCGTCGTCGAGGACGCCGATGCCGTCCGGCACATGCTTCGCCGTGATATCGAGGGCGACCTTGGCCAGGAACAGGTTGGGTCCGACCCCCGCGGTGGCGCAGATGCCGGTGCGGGTCCGCACGGCGTCCATGAGGCGTCGGGCGAACTCGCGCGCCGTAAGGCCGTAGAGTGCGAGGTAGGGCGTCGCATCGATGAAGCATTCATCGATGGAATAGACGTGCACGTCTTCGGCGCTCACGTATTCCAGGTAGATGCCGTAGATCTTGGCGGATACCTCCATGTAATGGCGCATGCGCGGCTTGGCCATGATGTAGTCGACGTGCGCCGGGATGTCGAAGACGCGGCAGCGGTTGCGGATACCGAGCTTCTTCATGGCGGGCGTGATGGCCAGGCAGATGGTGGAGGGCCCGCGGTCGGGATCGGCCACGACAAGGTTGGTGGTAAAGGGGTCGCGCCCGCGGTCCGCGCATTCCACGCTCGCGTAGAACGTCTTCAAGTCGATGCAGATGTAGGTGCGTTGCGCGTCTCCCATGGCCACCCCTATGCGAACATACGTTTCTAGAACTTCTGTTCGATACTATACGCTCGCGCGGACGCCGTCAAAAGGGGGATGGGGGATAGAGCGGCGCATCGGTTGGGTACAATGCCCCTCACATGCACGTCGTAGGGAGGAGAGGATTTTTGTGGAGAGTTTCGACGAGCGTTCGCCGCTGGCTCCCGAGGAGCGCCGCGAGGCGCCGCGTCGCCTGAGGGACTCGGTGCGTACGAACAGGCGCGCCCTCTTGGTGCTGGCGTGCCTGGGCATCTTCCTCTTTCTTATGGTCGAGGTCCTCGAGGGCGAGGCCATGCGCATCGACCAGCTCGCGTATTGGGCCATCGTCGAGAACCTGCGCGCCGATTGGCTCACGCCCATCATGGAGGCGTTCTCGGCGCTTGCAACGCCGATGGTGCTCGTGGGCATGCTGCTCGTGATCGCCGCGTTCGCCCCCGGGCGCCGTCCCGGTTGGTTCTGCACGGTCAACCTTGCGTTGGCCGCGCTGCTCAACGTGGTGCTCAAGGCCATCGTCCAGCGTCCGCGTCCCGAGGGGTTCCGCCTCGCGGTCGAGACGGGGTTCAGCTTCCCTTCGGGTCATTCGATGGCGGCTATGGCGTTTTTCGGCTTGATCGTCTGGATGGTATGGCGCTATGAGCGCGACCGCGGGCAGCGCCTGCTGCTTACCGGGGCGTTCTCCTTCATCATCGTGATGATCGGCGTGAGCCGCGTATACCTGGGCGTCCATTATGCATCGGACGTCATCGGCGGGTTCTGCGCCTCGCTTATATGGCTTGCCGCTTACACGCGATTGGCTGCACCCGTCTTCTTGGGCGAGCCCAAGGCGGGCGATTCGCGATACAATGAGCGTGCTGGACAGTCGGGCTCCCGGGGAGGGGCCGTCTAGTCGGGGGCGACGCTTTCGCGCCGTCCGATGCGTCTATGTCAAGGAGGAAGCATATGACCGCCGTTTCCGCACCTATCGATGCTACCCAGACCCCTGCGTGGGCCGCGCTGCAGAAGCATCACGACGAACTCGTCGAGCACGGTATCAGTCTTAAGGATTGGTTCGACGCCGATCCGGAGCGCGTCTCCAAGATGAGCTTCGACGTCGCCGGTTTGCACTTCGACCTCTCCAAGAACCTGGTAACCGACGAGACGCTCGAGCTTCTTGCCGAGTTGGGCCGCGCGGTGAACCTCGAGTCCCGTCGCGACGCCATGTTCGCCGGCGAGCACATCAACACCACCGAAGACCGCGCCGTCCTGCACACCGCCCTGCGCCGTCCCGCGTCCGAGGCCGGTACCCTCATGGTCGACGGCCAGGACGTCGTCGCCGACGTGCACGAGGTGCTCGGCCGCATGTACGCCTTTGCCGAGCGCGTGCGCTCCGGCGAGTGGAAGGGCGTTTCCGGAAAGCGCATCGAGCATGTGCTGTCCATCGGCATCGGCGGTTCCGACCTGGGTCCCGTCATGGTCTACGAGGCGCTCAAGCCCTATGCCGACGCCGGTATCGACTGCACGTATGTTTCCAATATCGATCCCAACGACATGGCCGAGAAGGTCCGCGGCCTCGATCCCGAGACCACGCTGGTGATCGTCGTCTCCAAGACGTTCACCACGCTCGAGACGCTTACCAACGCGCGCGAGGCCAAGACCTGGATGCTTGAGAGCCTGCGCGCGGCCGGTGCTATCGACGGCACTCCCGAGCAGGACGCCGAGGCCATCGCGAAGCACTTCGTGGCCGTTTCCACGGCACTCGACCTCGTTGCCGATTTCGGCATCGACCCCGAAAACGCCTTCGGTTTCTGGAACTGGGTGGGCGGCCGCTACTCCGTCGACTCCGCCGTGGGCCTGTCGCTCATCGTCGCCCTCGGCCCCGAGCGCTTCCAGGCGTTCCTCGAGGGCTTCCATGCTATCGACCGCGCGTTCGCCGAGACCCCGCTTGAGGAGAACGTCGTCGCCCTTATGGGCCTGCTGAACGTGTGGTACGTCAACTTCTTCGGCGCCGAGAGCCATGCCGTGCTGCCTTACAACCAGTACCTGCATCGATTCCCCGCGTACCTGCAGCAGCTCACCATGGAGTCGAACGGCAAGCAGGTGCGCTGGGATGGTTCCCCCATCACCTCCGCTACGGGCGAGATCTTCTGGGGCGAGCCCGGCACCAACGGCCAGCACGCCTTCTACCAGCTGATCCATCAGGGCACCCGTATGGTCCCCGCGGATTTCATCGCCTTCGTCAACACGCCCAACCCGGTTGCGGACAACGGCCAGGACGTCCATGAGCTCTTCTTGGGCAACTTCCTCGCCCAGACCAAGGCGCTTGCCTTCGGTAAGACCGCCGACGAGGTGCGTGCCGAGGGCACTGCCGAGTGGATGGTGCCTGCGCGCGTGTTCGAGGGCAACCGCCCCACCACCTCCATCTTCGGTGTGGACCTTACGCCCGAGGCGCTCGGCGCGCTCATCGCCCTGTACGAGCACATCACCTTCGTCGAGGGCGTTGTGTGGGGAATCGATTCCTACGACCAGTGGGGCGTCGAGCTCGGCAAGCAGCTCGCCAAGCAGATCACGCCCGCGTTCCACGACGACGAGGCCCTTGCCGGCCAGGACGCGTCCACCAAGGCCCTGATCGAGTACTATCGCGCGAACCGCCGGTAATCCAGGGTATCTTCATGCGCCGAGGCGCCCGCGCTAGAGCCCGGGAAGGGTCTCCTGCGCGGGCGCCTCGGTCTCGTTCGCTCCGGACCCGCCGGGGCGAACGAGCTTCCCGCGCCAGTAGCGCTGGGCGATTGGCGCGGTGAGGGGCAGGACGAGATCCTCGTAATCATCGAGGCTCTTCAGGTCGAAGAAGCGGCCCGCCGGCACGTAGAAGAGCGCGACGGGTTTTCCCGCGCTCAGCAGCTGCCAGACGTTTCGCAGGGTGCCGCTGCTCACGCTCTCGCGCCCGAACCGGCTGGTGTAGACGTCGCTCCAGACCATGAGGCCGTGCGTGGCGCGCTCGCCCATGGCTTCATCTTTGATCGTCATGAGCGCCTTGCCCGTGAGGGGGGAG
>NZ_JADNJJ010000008.1:0-2788 GCF_015554865.1 Collinsella sp. D33t1_170424_A12
GTAGCGGCAACAACGGCGGCGCTGCCGGCAATGGCGGCGCTGGCTCGACTGGCGGCGCTGGCTCGAAGCCGTCCCCGCAGCGCCCGGGTGCTGCGCCCGGCGGCGCGCTGCCCAAGACGGGCGATGCCAACCTGGCCGGTGCGGCCGCCCTGCTGGGCATGGGCGCCGTTGCGTGCGGTGCCTACGGCTACAAGATCGCCCAGGACCAGAAGGAGTCCGAGCTCTAGGAACGACGCCGGGCCTTGCGCCGAACGACATACATTTCGATGGGAAGGGGGGCACCTTGGTGCCCCCTTCTTCGTGTCGCAGTGCCTCGGATCGGGGGGGCGGGCGCGTATTTTGAGGCTGCGCGCACCTTGCCGTCCCGAGCGCCTTTTAGCCGGGTCCCGCCTGGTCGGCTTCTGCCTCAGAAACGTGCCTGTCCCCAATCTGTGCCGGCGTCCTGCGTGTCGGCTGGTATTTTCCTACCAGCGAAGGGGGAGATAAATAGGCGTGTTCCCGTTGGAGTCAAAAGGGCGCGTGCTATCATATGGGCAGTTCATATGGCGCCCCTGCGCTTTTGCTCGAGGCATGAGAGAGGACAACAACATGCTGAACGCGATTGAGATTTCGCCTAATGTCTGGTGGGTCGGCGGCATCGACTGGAATGAGCGCCTGTTCCACGGCTACACCACCGAAGCGGGCATCACCTACAACGCCTACCTCATCATGGACGAAAAGATCACCCTGATCGACACCTGCAAGGCCACGTTCTCCGACGAGCTCGTGCAGCGTATCTCCCAGGTCGTCGATCCGTCCAAGATTGACGTCGTCATCACCAACCACGTGGAGATGGACCATTCCGGCTCTCTGCCCGTCATCCATGCCATCGCACCCAACGCGCAGATCTACGCGAGCACCGGCGCCGGCGTGAAGGAGGTTTTCGCCCACTTCGGCATCGAGGCCACGCCCGTGAAGAGCGGCGATACCCTGTGCATCGGCGAGCGCACCCTCGCCTTCGTGACCACGCCCATGGTTCACTGGCCGGACAACATGGTCACCTATTCCGACGTGGACCAGATCCTCTTCTCTAACGACGCCTTCGGTCAGCATTTCGCCACCACGAAGCGCTTCGACGACGAGAACGACCTGTGCGAGATCATGAAGCAGGCCAAGAAGTATTACGCCAACATCGTGTGGCCCTATGGTATGCAGGCGGGCAAGGCGCTGGCCGCGGTGAAGGGCCTCGATCTGAAGATGATCGCCCCGAGCCACGGCTGCATCTGGCGCTCCCATATCGATAAGATCCTGGCTTGCTACGAGGACTGGACTACGTACAAGACCGAGGAGAAGGCCGTCGTCGTCTTCGACTCCATGTGGCACTCCACCGAGAAGATGGCGCGCGAGATCTGCGACTCGTTCATCTCCGAGGGGATTTCGGCCAAGCTTATCGATGTCAAGGCAACGCATATCTCCGACATCATGACCGACATGTGCGACGCCCGCTATGTTGCCATCGGCTCGCCCACGCTCAACTCCAACATGCTGCCTACCGTAGCGAGCTTCCTGACCTACATGCGCGGCCTGTCGCCCAAGAACGAGCAGCGCATCGGCCTGGCGTTTGGCTCCTACGGTTGGGCGCCGCTCGGTCCCAAGCAGGTGTACGAGGAGATGGAGAAGGCCAAGTTCAACCTGCCCGTGCCGGTGATTACCCAGCAGTGGGTGCCGAGCGAAGACGACCTGTCCCAGCTGCAGGCCACGGTCAAGCAGATCATCGAGGACGCCCGCGCTTAAGCGCGTCGTCGCGAGCACAGCGATATCAAGAGGCGGGCGGCGCGGTGCGCCGCCCGCCTCTTCTTTTGGAGCGCTTCGGGCCCGTTGGGTGGTCTGGGGATGCGGTATGCAAGCGGATGCGCTGACATCTGCTATTTCGCAAGTGGTTATGCATCGATAATCGGAACGGAATCGTTCAATTTCGTGAGGATGGTCAAATTGCCCATCTGCGTGGCCCTTCGAGAGGCGTTTTGCCTCCGTTTGCGCGCGCCTTTGCGCGATTGCGGCGTCGTTTCCGTTGCCCTTACCGGGCTGTCTGCAGGGCGACGGGTGGGAACAGCTGGAAAACAAGGGTGGTGAAGGCCTCTTGAGCTTGCCAGACAACCATGTGCCAATCGGAACGCCGCCTTTGAGACAACTGCGGCTTGTGAATAATCCTCAAATCTGCCACGCAGTTACCCGATTTGACCACCGCGGAGAATGCGAGTCGTGCCGGCTCGAAGTAGAATGCTGGTATCGCCTAATCCATACATCCAACAAGAGGGGACGAGCATGGAACAGCAGCCCGCAAAGGTCTATTTCACCAACCTGCGATCCCACGGACGCGAGAGCCAACTCGACAAGCTCAAACGCCTCATCCGTCGTGCCGGCATCGAGCAGATTGATTTCGAGAACAAGTTCGTTGCCATCAAGATTCACTTCGGTGAGCTTGGGAACCTGTCGTTCCTGCGCCCCAACTACGCCCGCGCCGTCGCCGATGTGGTGAAGGAGCTGGGCGGCATGCCGTTCCTTACCGATTGCAACACGCTCTACGTGGGCAGCCGCAAAAACGCGCTCGAGCACATCGACTGCGCGTACCAGAACGGCTTCACGCCGTATGCTACCGGCTGCCAGGTCATCATCGCCGACGGCCTCAAGGGAACCGACGAGACGCTCGTCCCGGTGAAACATGGCGAGTACGTGCAGGAAGCCAAGATCGGCCATGCGCTCATGGACGCTGACATCGTGATCAGCCTTACGCATTTCAAGGGCCATG
>NZ_JADNJJ010000047.1:0-6033 GCF_015554865.1 Collinsella sp. D33t1_170424_A12
GAGCTGCTATCTGCTGTGGAACGGCCGCGACTTCGCGCTGCGCCGCATGATGATCGACCGCGACCCGGACGATGACGCGCTGGACGAGGAGCAGCGCGAGCAGGCGCGCGCGAATCGGTACCGGCTCCTCGGCCAGATGGAGGGCTACTGCCAGACAACGGGCTGCCTGCGCGAGTACATCCTGCGCTACTTCGGTGACGAAGCGGCAGCGGGCGAACTGCTGCACGAGGTGCGCGATCAGGCGGCGGGCTGCGGCGCCTGCTCCAACTGCCTGGGCGCGTTCGAGGTCGAGGACGTGACGGAGGCTGCTCGCGAGGCGGTGCGCTTCGTGGCGGCGCGGCCGGGCCGGTTCGGCAAGGTGTTGATCGCCGATGCTCTGCACGGCTCGAAGGCCGAGAAGGTGCTGCGCGTGCACTTGGACGAGGCGGAAGGGTACGGCGCGCTGCACGCCATGCCCATCGCGCATATTCGCAAGCTGCTGGACCAGCTGGCGGGGCGCGGTTATCTGGCGGCATCGCAGGGCGAGTATCCGGTGCTGGAGCTGGGACCGCGCGCGGTGGAGGTGCTGGGCGACGCGGAGGGCCGCTTCCGGTTCTCGGTGAAGCGCCCGGCGGGTAAGCGCGCTCAGTCGTCGAGGGCGCAGCGAGCCGTGGACCTGCTGCGCGACGAGGCGGCGCTGGATGCGCGCCCGCGTGTGGGCGACGACGCGGAGCTCTTCGAGCGCCTGCGCGCCTTGCGTACCGAGCTGGCACGCGAGCGCCAGTGGGCGCCGTATATGGTGTTTGCCGATAAGGCCCTGCGCGGCATGTGCCGCCAGCGTCCGCGCACGCGCGACGAGCTGCTGGAGGTCTCGGGCGTGGGCGAGAAGAAGGCCGACGACTTCGGTGAGCGCTTCCTATCCGAGATCGCCGCGTTCGAGGACGGGCAGCGGTAGGAGGCGCCGGGGGTCTGCGCCGCATCGTTGCGGCGAGGGGCGTGCGCGTCGTGTCGAGGAAGGGTGCGTCGGTGCATGCTGGTGCGCCATTTGACGGTGCTGGGTGCAAAACGCATATTTTTTAGGTTCTTCTGTATAGGTTTTGCCGTAAAGCCTGACTGCTGGGCGCCGCGGGCCCGTTTTCGACGGTCTTGTGGCAGTAAACGCAAAAAATGAGTCTTTTGCTGCAGGCTGCAGCGACCATCGTGCGGGTACGTTGCTAATTTGAACATGATCCGCGCGTCGAGCAGGACGTTTTGGCCTCCCATCTCGCCTCGGCAACCTCTATTGACGAACATATGTGGCGTATCTTTTTATGCATCACATCATTGCGGCTGCCAAAAGACTCAAATCTTGCATTTAATGCCCGGCGGCCCCTGCCCCTTTAAGCGATCGGGCTATTATGCGCCCCGGCGCCATCGAGCGGTCTGGAATCGGCTGGCGGCGCGCTCTGCAGGGGGCTCCCGCGCGCGGAATTCACGCGATGGGGGTTGAAATAAGCGGGTATCGTATTCTGTACGTGTACCGAGAGAACCGAGCAACCGCGAGGTGACCATGCCCATTCGAATCCCCGACGCCCTTCCGGCAACAGAGACGCTCGAGAGCGAGAACATCTTCGTGATGACCGAGTACCGCGCGCTGCATCAGGACATCCGTCCGCTGCGCGTGCTCATCTTGAACCTCATGCCCACGAAGGTCGCCACCGAGACGCAGATCATGCGCAAGCTTTCCAACACGCCGCTGCAGGTGGACGTGGAGCTGCTGCGAACCGCCAGCCATGAAGCAGCGCATGTGTCGGCGAGTCATCTCGACACGTTCTACCGCACGTTCGTCGAGGTGGAAAACGACTACTACGACGGCCTCATCATCACGGGCGCGCCGGTGGAGCAGATGCCGTTCGAGGAGGTCGACTACTGGCCCGAGCTCTGCCGCATCATGGATTGGTCCACCACGCACGTGCACTCCACGCTGCACATCTGCTGGGGCGCGCAGGCCGGCCTCTACCACCATTACGGCATCGACAAGCACGACCTGCCGCAGAAAGCGTCCGGTGTGTTCGAGCATCGCATCCTCAAGGCGTCGAGCCCGCTCGTTCGCGGCTTCGACGATCGCTTCTGGGCGGTCCACTCGCGCAACACCGACGTGCGCATCGAGGACGTGGAGGCGTGCGCGGAGCTCGAGATCGTGGCGGCGTCGGATGAGGTGGGTCTCTACCTGGTGAAATCGACCGATAGCCATCGGTTCTTCGTGTTCGGGCACCCCGAGTACGACCGAGAGACACTCAAGCTCGAGTACGAGCGCGACGTGGCGCGCGGCATCGATCCACAGGTTCCGCGCAATTATTTCCCTGATGACGATCCGTCCCGCGAGCCGCGCAACACCTGGCGCTCGCAGGGTCAGCTCCTCTATACCAACTGGCTCAACTACTACGTGTACCAGACGACGCCTTACGACATCGAGCGCGTGGGCGCGTAGGGGTGCTTCGGCTCGGGGCCGTCGCGAGCGGAGGGCGCCTGCGGCCTGCCGTCGGTGTTTGTTCATGGAGGGCCCCTCGTGCCGAAAACCTGACGCGAATGGCGGCGCCTGGGGCTTACCGTCGCTTTTTGTGCACGAAGGGGCGCCTCATACCGGAAAGCCGACGCATACGATGGCGACTGAGACTTAGTGTCAGTTTTGGGTGCGAAAGGGCGCTTCGGCCCTGAAAACCGTCGCGAGCGAAGGGCGCCCGCGGTTTTCTCCCGCGAGGGACGCTTGCGAGGGCCCCTAGGCGTCAGGAATCCGCGCATCGCTGCCGCTGCCGTCAGGGATCCGTGCAGGGTGGCCCTTTCAATCCGGAAAGCTGACGCGAGCGGGCGCCGCCCGCGGCTTGCCGTCGGGTTTTACGCACGAGAGGTCCCGCGTGCTGGAAAGCTGACGCATGCGGCGGCGCTTGAGGTTTGGCGTCGGTTTTTGTTTACGGTTGCGCTTCGGCTTTGAAAGCTGGCACGAAAGGGGGCACCCGATTCCCGGCCCCGAGCTCGCAGCCCCGAGATCTGGCCCGTCCGCATCCTGCCGCCGCGGCGCCCATTCCACCCGCGCTCGGGCACCTGGTCCGTTCGCATTCTGTCGCGGCAGCGCCCATCCCGCCCGCGCCCGCTGACGCCCGGCGTCGCGCGCCGCGCGCCGTGTCGGGCGCGCGGCGCGCGGGCGGGCGCTTACGCCATCAGGTCGATCACGTTAAGGTCGGCCTCGCTCGCCTGAAGGATCTCGCGCCCGCCGAAGGCGCACAGCGGTGCCTCCGCGGCCACGCGCGAGACGGCGGCACCGAGCTCGCGCAGATGCTCGGGCGTGGTGGCAAGCAGCTCCTCGCGCAGCTGCGCCCGCCAGGTGGCGGGGCGCTTGGCCAGGTAGTTGATGTCCTGGCGCTTGGCGAGCCCATAGGGCTTCACGGGTGCGTCGAATCCTGCGGCGCAGCTCACGATGAGGCCGTCGAAGGCATCTGCATCGGGCTCGTACGAC
This sequence comes from Collinsella sp. D33t1_170424_A12, assembly GCF_015554865.1. Lineage (NCBI taxonomy): Bacteria > Bacillati > Actinomycetota > Coriobacteriia > Coriobacteriales > Coriobacteriaceae > Collinsella > Collinsella sp. D33t1_170424_A12. The sequence continues at coordinate 3,473 of NZ_JADNJJ010000047.1, forward strand.
GCCAGCCACGCGCCCGCCTGGGCGATGCGCTCGAGCGATGGGTCGACAGCGGGGTCGCGGTAGGTGTAGAACGCGAGCTGCGAGCCCGTCACCGAGCGGAAGCCGCAGCCGTAGGCACCGCCCTTCACGCGGATCTCGTTCCAGAGGTACTCGTAGGTGAGCGCCTGCGAGACCGCGCTCCACGAGCCGTCGGTTTCGATACCGAGTACGCGCGGGTCGGTGGCGCGGGCCACGTAGCAGACGTCGCTGGGGATGATGAACGCCTCGCGCTTGGGTTCGGGCATGGGGACGTACAGCTCCTTGGCGGGCGCGGTGCGCGGGGCCAGGCCCAGGTTGCCGGCTGCCTCCCAATAGCGGCGGTAATCCTCGTTGCTGCCGGTGAAGCTCGTCACCAGCCCGGTCGATGTGAAGATGCGCTCTTGCAGCTCGCGCAGCGTGGCGCACAGCTCGTCCTTGCGCTCATCGAAATGGTCGAGCAGGTCGCGCAAGAAGCGGTAGAAGTCGACGCCCGACAGCTTCTGGGCGACGACCGCGGCAGGGGAGACGTAGGACAGCGCGCGGCCGAGCGCCGCCTGGTGCCCGGCGTTGAGGAACGACTGCTCCATGCCGATGCGCATCTGCACGAGCACGTCGTGGATGCGGTCGGTGTCTTCGAACACGGTCTCGCTCCACACCTCGCGCGGGATGCGCGCGAGGTACTCGATCTTCTCGGACAGGGCGCCGGCCGATACGGTGAGCTTGGGCGCGGCGAGCTTCCAGTTGGGCTGGCCGATCACCTCGCAGCGGAACGACAGGAAGCCCAGGTTGGAGTCGATATAGCTGTCGAGCTCGGAGGCCGTGCGGTTCTTGGTGGCGAGCTGCTGCATGAGGCGCGCGAGGATGGTGGCGTAGGGGAGCTCGGCGAACGAGAGGTGGGAGATGTCGAAGTAGGCCACCGCGTAGGCGAGCTGGTGCGTCGGGATGTCGTGCTTGAGGCAGGGCAGCGGCGCCTGCGTATCGAGCGCAAACGAGGGCTCGGGGCGCGCCTCGCCGATATCGGAGACGTGCAGGCGCGGGAGCGTCGCCTTGGCCTCCGGCGCGTCCTCGGCCTCCTGAGCGGCGCGCAGGGCGTCGACGTTGGCGCGGACCTCGTCACGGGCTTCATCGGACATCCGTGCGAGCGCGGCTGCGAGCTCGGCCTCCTCGCCGGCGTCCCCTTCGGTCGCGTCGCCCGCGACGGGCGCGAGCTCGACGAGGGCGCGGTGCTCGCTTTCCAGTACGAGCTCGCGCAGCAGGTCCTCGAAATAGGTGGTATCCAGCAGCTCGCGCAGCTCGGCGTAGATGGGTGCGTACTGCAGGGCCAAGGTGGCGTCGTCGTCGCTGTAGAGCCAGGTGCCCAGCGCGTCGCAGGCTATGGCCACGCCGTCGGGGTAGCCGAAGTCGCGCTGGCGCAGGTCGTATTCCTCGCTGGCGAGCACGGCCTCGAGGCGCTCGCGCGGGATGCCGTCCTCCACCAGGCGGCGGCACTCGTCCTCGACGATGCGCTGCAGCTCGCGCGCAGCTTCGGGCTCGGCGTTTTGCACCATGATGAGCTCGTAGGGCTGCAGGCGGTCGCCCGCGGTGTAGCTGGTGATGTTGCCGCCCAGGTTCGCCGCCATGAGGGCCTTCTTCACCGGCGCCTCGTTGGAACCCAGGATGGCGTCGAAGATCATGTCGGCGGCGACCAGGCGCTTGCGGTCGTGCGCGGTGCCTATGACGTAGGCGAGGCCTGCCATGGCGTTCTCGGGCGTGGTGCGCATCTCGATACGCTTATGCTTGCAGATGACGGGCGCCTGCATCTCGAGCGCGTTGGGCGCGCCGGCGCCGGCGCGCGAGGCGCGGTTCTCGCGCGAGAGGAACTCGTCGTCCAAAAAGGCGAGGAAACGATCGATATCGAGGTCGCCATAGAGCGTGATGTAGCTGTTGGCGAGGTTGTAGTGGCGGGCGTGGTTGTCGAGGAACCCCTCGTAGGTGAGCGTGGGGATCGCGCGGGGGTTGCCGCCCGATTCGAACGCGTAGGCGGTGTCGGGGAACAGCGCGCCGTTGATGGCGTTGTCCAACACGTCCATGGGGTCGGACAGGGCGCCCTTCATCTCGTTGAACACCACGCCGTTGTAGCGCAGGCGGTCGTCGGCGGGTGTCTCGCCGCGGTCCAGTTCGTAGTGCCACCCCTCCTGCTCGAAGATGGCGCGCTTGGTGTAGATGGCGGGGTTGAGCACGGCGTCCATGTAGACGCTGGCGAGGTTCATGAGGTCTTGCTCGTTGGTGGAGGCGACCGGGTAGACGGTCTTGTCCGGATAGGTCATGGCGTTCAGGAACGTCTGCATCGAGCTCTTGATGAGGTCGACGAAGGGCTCCTTCACGGGATAGCGGTCCGAGCCGCACAGGACCGAGTGCTCCAGGATGTGGAAGACGCCCGTGTCGTCGGCCGGCGGCGTCTTGAACGCGATGGAGAACGACTTGTTCTCGTCCTGGCAGGGCAGGTACAGCAGGCGGGCGCCAGATGCGTCATGGCGCAGCACGTAGGCGTCGGCATCGAGTTC